>JAYUVA010000330.1:0-2504 GCA_043754375.1 Candidatus Kuenenia sp.
CCAAGGGGCAACTGCATCCGATTCATGTACGCTGGTCCGAAGAAGCGGAACGCTGGGTGATTGTCTCTGGAGAACGCCGTTGGCGAGCTGCACGAAATGCTGGCCTGACGACGGTTGACTGTTTCTTTCATGAACAGCCGTTGAGCAACGGTCAGGTTCTGGAACTGCAGCTCATCGAGAATCTGATGCGAGAAGATTTGCGTCCGATGGAAGAAGCAAGGGCCTTTCAATCCCTGATGGACCTGAACCACTGGAACGGCAAACAGATCGCGGAAGCCCTGCAGATTCCAGCATCAAAAGTGAGCCGTTCTCTGGCACTGCTGGATTTGCCTGTCGAGTATCAGCAACAAGTCAACACCGGCCAGATCGCCGCACGGACGGCTTATGAACTGTCGCGACTCGTCAACGACGACGACCGTCAGAAACTGGCCAGTCAGTCCGCCGATGGCAACCTGACACCAGCACAAGCGGCCGTCGCCGTTCGCCAGAAACCCATCAAGCGAGCAGCCAAAGCTCAATCGGTCCGGCAAACATTCTTCGCAGACAATGCCTGTCAGATTGTGGTTATCGCTCCCCGAGAATCCACCTACCACCACCTCGAAGCCGCCCTGCTTCAGGCCTTGGAAGAAGTGCAACTCCGAATCGAAAACGGCATTCGATTGTAGGTACTCGGGCCTTTCAGATTCCTCTTGAAAGTATTCCTTTCCGATTTGCCCAGTGTTGACGTGTCAATCGCGACGAATCGACGATGGTGCGTCTCCGGCATAAAATCGTCGAATTTCGCAGCCACGTCTGATCTTATTCCGTTACGCTTCGCGAACATCAAATTTCATTTTTGAGAAGCAGCGCGGCCCTTCTTCTTCTCCGCGCGAAGGTCAATGCATCAGCACTGAGTGCAGAAATCACGTCTAGCCGAATCATGCACAACAATTCTGACGTTCAAGCCAGTCGTCCCAAGACAGAAAACTCGTGCCAGCTGTTCACGTTCCGACAAGAACGCCAGGATTATTCTGTCTCGACAGGCGTGATCTGTGTCGAAAGTAAGGTCTGGAGACTGTTGTGTTAAGATCAACTCAGACTTTGAAGTCAAGGCGGGAATTCGAGGTAAGTGAGCGATGGGTGATTTCAATGAATCCTCAGGGATGACGGAATCTGAAGACGTTCTCATCAAGCTTTGCAGGACTACATTTCTGAGTCTCTGGAGTTATCCCAATGTCTATAAAGATCAGTTTCAACATGGACGCTCAGGAGATGGCAAGGAGATTTGCGACTTGCTCGTCGTCTGTGGGGACGACATCATCATCTTCTCCGACAAGCGTTGCGAATTCGGCGAATCACCCGATCTGCACCTTAACTGGACACGTTGGTATCGTCGCTCAATACATAGTTCTGCAAAGCAGTTGATGGGGGCTCGGCGTTGGATCAGGACGTATCCGTCGCGAATCTTTACAGACAAAGACTGTACAAATCCGCTCCCGATTGATTTGCCAGAAATTGCGAATGCTCGATTTCACTTGGTGGTGGTTGCGTCAGGAGCAAAGGCGGCGTGCCAAAGTGCGATCAGCGGCAGTGGCAGTTTGATTCTGAACCCAAACGTCAAAGGTAAATCGCACGTTGCTGACGATGCGATACCATTTGTAGTAGGGGAAGTCGTTCCGGAGAAGGATTTCATCCATGTTCTGGATGAAGTCTCACTGCAGATACTCCTTCAGGAACTCGACACGGTCACAGATTTTGTGGATTACCTCACTCGAAAGGAGGTGTTCATTCGATCTGAAAAACTGAATTATGCTTTGGGAGAAGAGAACTTATTGGCTCACTACCTGCAAACGCTCAAGGATGGAATCCGCCATGATTTCGACTTTCCCGATAACATTGAAGGCGTGGTTATCGAAGATGGTTCCTGGAATGCTTACTGCAACAGTGGCGCGGTTCTCCGTAAGAACGTTGCCGATCTGAAAAGCTATCTCTGGGACGATCTGATTGAACACTTTATCGTGCATGTCACGAATGGAGCTCTGACTCACAGCACAGTTGATTCACTGAGCCATTTTGAGGCAGGTGTGCGGCTGATGGCGAAAGAATCGCGGCTTGGTCGGCGGATACTGGCGGATGCGTGGATTAGTCAACTCGATGCAGCTTCGGACGACCAAATCAGTATCCGCGTGGTCACTTCGAAGGACCAAACCTCGACTGTTTATGTCTTTCTGCGAATGCCTCGTGCATTTGTGAAGGCCAACATAGGATACGCCGAATTCCGTAGGAAGTATCTGTCTTCGTATCTCTTTACCGTGCCACGGAAGTTTCCAAAGGCACAATGGATCGTGGGCATCGGAACGGACTCAGATTATCGTCCTGAGCAGAGCCACGACATTGCGGTTCTTGATTCCGCTAAGATGACCGACAAGTGTCAGTGGGCGCTTAAAACCAGCCACCGAAAGGCGCTTCAAAACCAGCCATTATGAGAGTTGAGACATGTCGTTCACACTGTGTACGGAGATTTT
>JAYUVA010000331.1:0-3425 GCA_043754375.1 Candidatus Kuenenia sp.
CGATTCAGCCGCGAGATGTCCGTATTGGGACAACTCAATCATCCGAATATCGTTCAGGCCTTTGATGCAGGTGATCATGAGGGACAGCACTATCTGGCCATGGAATTTATTGAAGGGCAGGACCTCGGCTCAGTGCTGCGGAAGCAAGGCCGACTGAGTGTTGCGAACGCGAGTCTGGTCGTCTCTCAAGTTGCCAATGCTCTGCAATATGCTCATGAAAAAGGATTTGTGCATCGCGACATCAAGCCATCCAATGTGATGCTCGCTGAGACTGCGGGGGCCGATGGAAAGCCTCAGGCTATCGTGAAACTTCTGGATCTTGGCCTCGCCCGCGTCTTTGAGCAGCGTGCCCCCGGTGATGCCGGGGAATCCGCGGACCTCACCTCCGCCGGACAGATCATGGGCACTCTCGACTACATGGCACCAGAACAGGGCAGCGACTCCCATCAGGTTGATATTCGAACAGACATTTATTCGTTGGGAGCGACGTTCTACAAACTTCTAACTGGTGAGGCACCGTTTGCTGAACATGCTGGCAAAGCACCGATGCAACGACTGATGGCCATTGCCACTCAGGATGCTCGGCCCATCACGTCACGCTGTCCAGAAGTCCCGGAGAAACTGGCGAAGGTTGTCCATCGCATGCTGGAGAAGGATCCGACTCGCCGGTTTCAGACTCCTGCGGAAGTTTCAAAGGCCATCGAAGAATTCACCGCGGGGGCGTGCCTGATTGAGCTGCTGAAGCCTGGAATTCGATCGAAAACAGAGCCAACCAAAGTGGCCCCTTCGACGGTAGCCACGGGACGTGGCGGCAATGGCAAACGTTTCAGTCAGCGTTTCCTGGTTTCCATGGGTGGTTTTGTTGCATTCATCGCATTGTCTGCCTTGCTGATTGTTACGACACGACACGGCCGTGTTGAGGTCACATCACCTGATGGTCAGTTGCCGGACGATCTCAGAATTGTTGTGCTGAAAGGCGGGGAAGAAGTTCAACTGCTGCAGGCCGACAACCTGTGGACTGCACGCCTTGTCAATGGCGAATATGAGGTCGCAATACGAGGCGGCGATGATCAATTTGAAATTGAGGATTCGAAACTGGTGGTCACCCGACTTGGCAAGGCGGTTTGCGTGGTCACACACACCAAACCCACACAGCCCGGCGAGCTGCCATCAAATCCTGTCGAAACGCCGCCGATGAATTCGACTTCTGCCATCGTGTCCGTTGATGCAAAACATGAAAACGTCCTTGTGGCAGAACCATCAACACTGATTGCTGATCGAGATAAGCCGTTTGTCGTTGTCGATGAACAAGGCAAGACGCTCGCGGAGTACCGTTTTGCAAATGAAGCATTTGCCGCGGCACGCAAAGGTGTCATCGAGGTTCATGGGAACGGCCCCTTCAAACTTGGGAAGGTGTATCGCGACGGCGGCTCACTTCACATCAAGGCAGGCAAGGGCTACCGGCCACGATTTGTGGTTGGATTTGATTTACCGAACGACAATCTCCCCGTCGCCTGGTTTGAACTAAACCGTTTCGATCTGTCGATTGTGGGCTGTGATTTTACTGGCGCCACGAGCGACGGATTCGTTCTGTTTGGCGGTGTCAATGGCACCTGGAAGTTCGACAGTTGCCGACTGACTCAACCGTACACTCGAGTCGGAGCGATTGCGAGGATCGAAGCCAAATCATTTGAGGCCAAAAACTGCCAAATGTTCACGCCGGCCCCATCCTGTAGTCTGCTCGATCTCAGGACGACTCCGTCAGTAACGTTGACCAGCAATCGCTTCCTTTGGGGCGGCTATGCCATTTCGATGCAATCGAAGGGTCAACAATCTCTCAAACTTGAATCCAACGTGTTCTTCGGCAATCGCGTTTTGGCGCTGCATAGGAACGAAGACTCGACGGACGCTCTGAACATCGATGCCCACGATAATGAATTTATCTGTTCAACCGGCCTTGTTGGGGCGGATCCTGGCATCGATCCAAAGACACAACTCTCGTGGAAAGGAGTCCATAATCGCTTTGTTTCGTCCAGCACTGGTCTGCTCTGGGGCTTTGGAAACCCTGATGAACCACGAGTCTTTGAGACAACCGCGGATTGGAATTCGTACTGGGGAAATCCAGCCGATCTGGAAACAGGCGATTCGATGAATTTTGCCTGGGATTTACTGGGTGATGCGAACATCGAACAAGCATATACACGAATCGCTGCAGAACTCCATGATGCTCGCGGGAAGTTCGACGGACTATCTAAGCTGGGCCCGGACATGAAACTCGTGGGTACTGGAAAGGCGTGGGAAGAGACACAGCGTGCTTCTCAGACGTCCGAAGTGCAGATCCGACCGGAATCGCTTGAAGGCGGGCCGTTTGTGATCATCCGCGACCGCGAGCCGCTTGCTGCATATATCTCCTTTTCAACTGCTGTGGAACAGACACGTGATGATGACATTATCGAAGTCCGAAGTGATGGCCCGTTTCCTGAGATTCATATTGGATATGCAGTGGACCGACGTTTGACTTTTCGCGCCGCTCCGGGTTATCGCCCCGTCTTTGACAACTTTAACGTGGATGAGAAGTCGGGCGACTGGAATCTGGAAGGCCTGCACTTCCGAGGACTTGGGTCGAAACCAGCAGTGTGGTGTGCCGCTCGAAGGATAGCCAACTGCAGCATCGACTTTGCGACCATTGACGGACGGGCACATCTCCGATGCTCGGATAACGTGGACACCGTGGAAATTGTGAATTGCTTTCTTCCCAACAATACTGAAGTCTTCAGCCCGTCAGTAAGGGTCGTGAACTCAGTCCTGTCAACTTTGGAATCACACTTGCCGGAAAACCGAACTGATTTCACTGAGTCGGCAATTGACGTGGAACGAAGTTTCCTGTGGACCCATCCAACGCCAACTCGACCAAATGCGGGTGCCGCCGTCGCAGCTAACGGTAAGCGAAGACTTCGCATCACCGACAGCCTGATTGATGCAGCGCATGTGACCTATGGGCCGACCACGATCTGGAGTGGTGAAAGAAATCTGTATCGAACCTACGGGCCATACGAGTCAAAGCCTGTGACTGATGAAGGCTCCGTGAGAGATGACTCTGCATTCCTCCGCCCGGAACTGTGGCAACGGAAGTAGCGACAAGACTGTCGTGAGTTAGTCCCGGCGATGTGACTCTCCGCGTTTTGATTCGCACATGATCTCGACCGCTTTCTCTGTCAATACGCACTGCTCTGCACAAATCAAGAATACAACAACCGTTCAAAACCGCAGGTTCTTCTTATTGGAGTCAATCCTGCGGCGGCCTGAACGGCCGCTGCCCTGAACGGGCCGCGCCGACCGGCCTTGGGGCCGGTGCGGCTAGCGGGCTGAACGCCCGCTGTGTTCGCTGGCGCTCACACCGGGTCGATGCCGCTGGGGCGGCATGC
>JAYUVA010000332.1:0-4392 GCA_043754375.1 Candidatus Kuenenia sp.
GATTGCCTCGACAATGAGCAAAGTTCAATGTATTACGGAATCCCCGCTTACAACACCGGCCGTTCAAATCCTGCATCATGAAAACCTGGCCACAATACCGGAGTTTTAACAGCCCAGGACAGCGCATTGACTCACGATTTTGGATACTGAGTCGCATCGGTTGCCTCATTGAGAGATTACCGTCCTGAGGAGTCAATCGATGGACAGATTGTTGATGCGATTGTGCTGACTTGCAATGGTGCTTAGACACGTGCCGGAACGGCGCTGCGCTTGGTCCGGCCTACATCAAAATCAAACATTGACGTCGGGCTAGAACAGCGTGTAGATGAACGGCGCGGCTGCGGTGCTGGTCAGCAACAAGAGTGCGCCCAGAGCGAGCAGCACCAGGACGATTGGCCCCAGCCACCACTTCTTGTTGGTCCTCAGGAACTCCAGAAACTCTCTGAAGATCGACGTGTCGCCTTCGGTTTCAGCAATCCGGGAAAAGTTGTCTGATGGTTTTTCTTCGGGCACAGAAGTCACTCCTGTGAAATAAACAGAACCAAAACTTTTAACGCGAATGCACGCGAATTTTCGCGAATAGCCGCTTGAGGCACAAGCGAACTTGTTTCGGTGTGTTGATCAAAACTGTTTCAGATAGCGACGCAGACTGGACTGCTGAGTCTTTTGTTCCCAGTAGCTATCGACCTCAGGCTTCCGCAAACGCAGAGGATCATGCCCCATTCGTCGCAGTATAAAGCCGATCGGGACAAACACACTCCAATAGATCAAGAAAAGGATGACATGCGAAACCAGCCAGCCGATGGGAAAAGCCAGGATCATCCAGCCGACGAAAATGGGCTTGAGGACTCGCGGAAAAAACAGCCCCGGAACACCAACCACCAGCGCAAATGTTGCGACGACAACGGCCACGGTCGTATGCTGGCTGCGAAAATGCTGCGACAAAGCGATCGCGCCGAAGAACAGGATCCACAGCCCCGCAAACTGGCGGAGCATTCGGTTGTCAGGATTTCGAGGTATGTCGGAGAATTTCATGGTTCGTGTTGGCAGTTGGCAGTTGGCAGTTGGCAGTTGGCAGTCAGGAGCGGTTGCGGATGGAGCGGATCAGGCCGTTGATCATGGCGGAGAGTTCTTTGGTTTCGTGGCACCAAAGACTGGCTGTTTCCGCCGAGATGAATCCTACTCTCGATCCTACAATGATTTGGGTGCGAACTTCACCACAAGAGGCTCTCGCGTAGTGGAGAAATTTGCACTTGTCGGCTGGTGTCGATCGTTCCATGCCTTTGGCAATGTTTGATGGAATCGACAATCCTGCACGTGTGATCTGGTCGCGAAAACCAAAATCCCGCACTTCTTTTGTTTCAATGTAGATAGCGACACTCAATTCAACCGCCCGCTGCCAAACTTCTAAGTCTTCAAACCCCGCCATAATCTGCTTCCTCAAAACTGCCTACTGCCTACTGCCTACGCTAGTCGAGTGAAAATTTTGCGAGATGTGATTCACGTGCGGCAGCGGATTGGGGCGTCTCATTCTGAGACTTGAGGACTACACAGTTTTCAAGAACCAGAACATCCATTTCCGTGGCCATGAAACAGCGAATGGCATCTTCCGGCGTACAGACAATTGGTTCGCCCCGAACGTTGAAACTGGTGTTGACCAGCACCGGACAGCCGGTCTGATTCTGAAATTCTTTCAGAAGACTGTGCAATCGCGGATTGCGGTTGTGATCCACGGTTTGTAGTCGCGCGGAATAATCAACATGAGTCACCGCAGGAATTTCTGATCGAGGCACGTTGACGCGCTCGCAAAGATCGGCTGACTGCGACATCAATTGCAATTGATCGTGCGAAAGCTCAGTTCTCCTGCGGTCCGCCACATCGGCGACGATCAGCATGTAGGGGCTTTCGTGCTGAGGCTGAATCTCAAACCACTCAGACGCGGCTTCCCGCAGCACGATGGGGGCAAACGGACGAAAACTTTCACGGTACTTGATTTTCACATTCATCACCGACTGCATTTTCGATGAACGTGCATCGCCAAGAATACTGCGGCAACCCAACGCCCGTGGACCGTATTCCATTCTTCCCTGAAACCAGCCTACGACTTTTCCTTCTGCAAGCAACTGAGCGACATTTTCCACCAGCGACTGCTCATTACCGAACTGTTGAAACCTCGTTCCGGCCGCTGTCAGGATTGTTGTAACTTGCGCATCGGTGAACGCAGGCCCCAGCAGACTGCCTGCCTGAGAGTCAACTGATGTCGTCACACGCGGGTTCTCCAGCAACTGATACCAGACAAACTGGGCAGTTCCAAGCGCTCCGCCGGCGTCCCCGGAAGCAGGTTGTACCCAGATGTCTTCAAACGGGCCTTCACGCAGCAGCCTCCCATTGGCGACGCAGTTTAATGCGACGCCCCCGGCGAGTACCAGATTCTTCATGCCTGTCTGCTGATGGATATGATTCGCAATCGCCAGCACGATTTCTTCAGTCACCAGTTGAATACTGGCCGCCATGTCCATGTGCTTTTGTTCAAGCAGGGATTCCGGCTGACGAGGCGTCATGTCGAAGAGTCTGCTGAAGGCGTCATTCGTCATCGTCAGCCCCTGGCAGTAATTGAAGAACTTCATGTTCATCCAGAAACTGCCATCAGGTTTGACATCGATCAGATGCTGTCGAATCTTATCGGCATAGATCGGCTTTCCGTACGGAGCCAGTCCCATCAATTTGTATTCGCCGCTGTTGACCCTGAAGCCGCAATGGTAGGTGACCGCTGAGTACAGAAGTCCCAACGAATGCGGAAACGTGATCTGTTTCTGCAGCTCGATCCGGTTCCCTTTTCCAGTCCCCCAGGCAGTTGTACACCATTCGCCGACGCCATCCAGAGTCAGGAATGCCGCCTCCGCAAACGGACTTGAAAAGAAGGCACTGGCGGCATGGCTTTCGTGGTGTTCTGTGAAGACCAGTTTGGCCCTTGTCGCTCCCGGAAGTGCCCTGCGAATGGTTCGATTGATGTAAAGCTTATCCTTCAGCCAGACAGGAATTGCCGTCACGAAACTGCGAAACCCCGACGGTGCGAATGCAAGCCAGGTCTCCAGCAAACGTTCAAACTTCACCAGCGGCTTCTCGTAGAAGGCGATAAAATCAAGATCGGAAGCCTGCAATCCGGCTTCGGTCAGGCAATATCGGACAGCTCCGGCAGGGAAGGCCGGATCATGTTTCTTTCGGGTAAATCTTTCCTCCTGCGCTGCAGCAACAATTCTGCCGTCCACGATCAGAGCCGCCGCACTGTCGTGGTAGAACGCAGAAACCCCAAGAATCGCCGTCATTGCATTCGTCTTACTCAACCAGGCCGCGAAGGGGCACTGGCCACGAAAAGTCACACGACACAAATAAACAGATCCACCTTGGCGCGGGCTTCGCCCACAACCGAAACAAGTAAGCAGATTTCGCTGAAATCTGCTGTATCGACTTCGGCGAAGTCCGCCTGCATTGAGTCGGTCTCAAGATGATGCGTTGCCCAAAATCTTTTCAGGAATATTCAACTCTCAACGTTTGCAGAGCAGAGGACGGTCAACGACATGATCCGTAATCTCATCCGGAATGTAATCGCACACCAGACAAGGGACAATTCGATCAAGCATTCAGTGAGATCCAAACGACAACACGTAAAGTCGTTTTCGCGACACCTTTGGGTATTATCGCTGGCAGTCGAATCGTCCTGCTATCGCAGCCTCCGACACAAAAATAGCAGCTAAAACGTCAGAAATGCGACGTAATTCGGGTGGATGGCAAATTGAAGCTCTCTCAAAGATGAATGATGGCATTCCGATTGCATTTCAAAGGAACGGCCTTCAGTTGAGATCGTTCAATCCAGTGTGAGTGTAACAATGTGCCAACGCAGCATGATCCCTGTCTGTATTTTTATTGTTTGTCTCGGATGTTCGGCGGCGCCGGCAACGCACCCGGTAGCGGAGTCCGTTTCTGTGACGATGCCGAGTGCGCGGGATTCAGCCATTGATCATGAAGAGGCCGTGGGCAGCATCATCGGCACGTGGGAGGCTCAGCAGTTCGGACACCAGATTCTGACGACACGACCGGACGGAACCGCAACGATCAAAATGTCGCTGACTCCGATGGCAGCAGTGCTTTACGGTCGGCAGGTCACACTCGATCTTCTGTGGACTCTTGACGGCGAAGTGCTGACTCAGCATATCATCGGAGGTTCACCGGCACGCAGTGTAGAGAAGCTGATCGCAAAATTTGGCGACACACAGCAGTTTCGCGTGCTCGAGGCATCGCCTGACCAGATATTGGTCGCAAAGGCCAAATCCGAAAGCAGTCCTGTCTGCTGGACCGCAGTCACTCTGGCGAATCGATAATTATTTCTGGGTG
>JAYUVA010000333.1:0-10734 GCA_043754375.1 Candidatus Kuenenia sp.
TCAGCCGCGTTTGCCAGGTCGTCTGGCGCTATCGATTGCCCAGTTACCGGACAAAACCGATCCCGCGCGGGAATTCGCAAACCTGCTGTCGGAACTGGAGCGGGTTGCCGGACAATGTGCAATCGATGCACCGATTCGCGGAGTTCGAATCCATGCGGCGAACGCTGACCTCGAATCGGTCACCGCGATCATCAATCAGGCCTGTGATTTATGGGACGACGCAGAATCAGGACTCTCACGCGACAAAATGCAGGTCGAGATACAGACATGGGCGGCATCACCCACGCCGACGGCATGGATCGAGGCAATCTGCGAAGCAAGCCGTCTGCGTGACAAGGCGCTGCAGGAATTGTCGGCCGCAAATTCGCCGCAGATCTCCATCCGATCATCAGCCGCCCTCTGGCCGCATGCAGGCCGCGTCCGCCCGGCGATGACAATCGCTTTGCGGCACACGGCTGCGGCAACACGATCCGTGCCGACCGAACAAATCCTGCACCAGGAGTCTGTCCTGTTACTCCAAAACGGTGAACCGCAAGGCGCTAGCCGCAGGTAATTCACCTGCAAAGAACCTGCGGCTCAGGGTTAAACGATTCAATCAACAGACCGCTAGCCACAGGGCAATTCGCCTGAAAAAACCGGCGGCTAGCGCCTTGCCGCTCACAAAGACAGCGGTATTCAGACGGACTCCTCGCCAGCCCCTCCTCGACCCCACGTTCGCGCGGGCCGTTTCCACATTATGATTTTGCGAATGCCCCGGTGCGGCTTCGCAGGAAATGAGGTCTCCGAATACGGTGTTGGATACGATTCAGGACACGCTCCGCCTGAACCGCCGGATGATCGACTGCGTCGGCTGAAAAGCCCACCACGGAGCCGATTCCGAATACTCCGGAACACCATGTTTCCAGATGAGCGGCGCACCAGAGTTGACCATGTTCGTCCGGTTCGATCCCGATGGCTGGCAAGCCAAGATGTTCCGTGAAACCTGACGTTCTGCGGCAGTCCACAATCTGTTGATCGTCGGGCGAAACAGGGCCGTCACCCGTCAACCCGAGTTCCGATGGATGATAAACGATCTGCACACCGGCATCTTCGGCCAGTTCGAGCAAGTCGCAATCGCTGTGTTCACGCGCCAGAACACTGGTTTGAACACCAAACAGACTGAGGAAGGAGGCAAACCCGGCGCCAAAGTCCTCACCGCCCAAAACAATCAATGACTCGGGAAGACTGCGTCCCTGGAGAAACGATTCGACGCGACAGAATGGCAACAGTCCCAAAGGACGATGCACAGCCGCGCGACGCACGCCTGTTCCGATCACGATGTTGGTCGCATTCACGATGGTCCGCTTACACGAGATGCCACTTGTGACGGCGAAACTGTTGCGACTCACAAAGCGTGATTCCCCTGGCAAAACATCCACTCCCAGTCCCTCCAGCAATTCAATCGCTTCAGAGGTTTCCGAATTAATCGCACCGGCCAACAGGCGCTGCAGCAAACGCGGCGTGCCACTGCGGCGGAGGAGTGAACGGCGTCCTGCAGTGTAGTCGACGGACAGTTCCGTGACGAGACGTCGGAGCGCCTGCTCCACCAGCCACGACGAATGGCGTTGTTCCGGCAATGCCATGGCGACACGCTGGCCTGCTCCACTTGCAATGCATGCCATTTCGATGGCTGCTTCGTCGTTTCCAATAATTGCGATGTCGTATCGCATGTTGTCACCTTGCCCCTGAATGCCCGACTGCCTGGCCCGGAAATCCATTTCGATTCAAGCACCTTAGCTGCCACCGTTGGTTTACTGACTGCGAAGAACAGGCAGTCCGGGAGGTTTGATCGGCAGTCTTCTGATCGATCCTGAGACGAAGACCAGAGAAGTGAGGAAAGATGAATGAGACATTGCGCTGGACGTGGGTTGTGACGATTCTGAGACTTATAGTGCTGCGAGTTGTCGAAGCTCGACAACGGAAGCCGATGATTCAGTCATGACTCAGCCAGAGCCAATTCTCGGGATCAACAGCAACGACCAGTCTAACCGGCGGCGTAACCTGCTTGTCGCGAGCGTTGCGTGTCTGCTGGCGCTTGTGCTGTTGTTTCCGTTTCCACTGCTACCTGCAGCACCTGGATTTTCCGCTGCTGGCATCTTTTGAACGCCCGAGGGAATTGCACACATGGGACGCGCATGAAGCCACCATTAGTCAGTCGACGTCATGGTCGATCCGGGGTTCTGCGTCCATGCGCGTCCAGGGATCTGCTGGTACAGAGTATCCCGGGGCCAGCCTTCAATGGCCAATGGAGAATTGGTCCGAGTTTTCCGCTCTGGAAATGGACGTCCTGAATCCCGGTGACAAACCGCTTCCGCTGAGAATCAATATCGCTGACAGATTGCATGCTGCAGCCGGTAATGCGGAGACAGATCGCTTTCGCACTTCCGCCGAACTTCCATCAGCGACACATGTCCACGTCCGCATTGAACTTGCCGACGTACGGAACGCCCCGGCATCGCGACGGATGGATATGACCCGGATTGCATCGTTGAATCTGTTCATCGTACGTCCGGAATCGGACGTCGTGTTTATGGTGGATAACGTACGGCTGGTGGGGTTCTAAACATCACCTTCGGTTGCCGACGTAAATTCCTTGCGATGCGCGACGACAATGGCGCTAACCAGAAACAGGACGCTCAACGTCATCAGCCAGAAGCACTGCATAAACGATGATCCGTCTATCATCACGTACTGAAAGACGGAGTCATCCTTCATGCGTTGATCGAGCGGCATCCAGTTGACGAACAGTGTCCGCAGCCGAAACTGGACGGTCATGCGATTGATGACTGCCGGAATCGAACCGAAGACGAGTTCAACAATCACTGTGTACATCATGCAAAAGACCATTGCCCGCTTTGGGAAGATTGCACCCACCAGCATATAGACGGCGGAGTACGCGATGGCCGACAACAGGCTCAATGCCAGAAGACTCAGCAGCATACGCAGCTGTTCATCCATGCCACATAGCGCCACTGACAATGCGGTCCCCAACCAGGCCGCTGTCGTGCCCCACGTGACTGAAACCAGATACTTCCCGAGCAACAGCCAGAAAATACCATTCGGTCGCGTCGCCAGATACGCCCAGCTGCGTTGTTCCAGTTCCGAAGCCACGGCGGGAGCTGCGGTTAACAGGACGCTCAAGGCAACGCACACGCAGGGGATCAGAGCGTACAGAGTCATCGACCATGTGGATTTCTGTGTCGCGATGTCGATCTGGCTTTCAGAATCACCGAGCGTACGAATCAGGATCGTGATCATGACCGGAAATGCGGCCATTGCAAACCACCACCCGATGCGTGCCAACGTCAGCGATCGTTTCCATTCGTAAACAAACACGGCCCGCAGAGCATTCACAATTCACCTCGGTGAATCTTCATCAAAGAATTGAAAAGCGATTGCAGTGAATCATCGGCAGTCCGGATTTCGTAGATCAGAAGTCCATCGTCTTTCATCCATTTCGGGATCATCGAAGAAATCCGGCCGGCGTGTCGTGTCGACAGCACCACCACTTCGTCGCCGGAATTCGTTCTCCTGATCTTCGCCGAATCCGCGAGATCCGCCGCCAGTGTCTTCGCCGCAAATCCGCGCAGATCATTGCACTGCACATGAATTTCCAGCGGTACGTCGAAAAGCAACTCATGAACTTCCTCTGCAGTGCCAGACGCCAGAACACGGCCACCGGAGATCAGCAGAAATGACTGCGTCAGGGCTTCGATCTCATGCAGCACATGGCTGGCGATAATCATACTGCGACCCATCGCGATCCAGTTTCGCAACAGGTCAGTCATCTGGGCACGCCCGATCGGATCGAGGCCACTCAGCGGCTCATCCAGAATCAGCAGTTCTGGCTCGTGTGAAATCGCCTGAGCCAGTTTGGTTCGCTGCCTCATCCCGCGGGAGTAGCTGGAAATCGGGCGGTACATGCCTTCCACCATCCCCACCTGCTCCATGCAGTCCAGACCGCGTTGCCGTGCTGCACGATGCGCGTACCCCTGCATTTCCAGCAGATAGATCACCCATTCGATCCCGCTGATGGAAGCGTACATCCCTTCAAAGCCAGGACAGAATCCGATGCGGCGCATCAGATCCGGATTGTTCCGCGGATTGAATCCCAGCACGCGCACGGTGCCGCGTGTCGGAAGGAGTTGGCCGGTCAGCAGATTCAGCAGCGTGCTTTTTCCTGCACCGTTTGGCCCGAGAAGTCCGTACGCACCGCGCGGAAGTTCCAGCGTGATGTCATTCACGCCAAGAACCTTGCCGTATAGCTTGGTAACGCTTTGAAATTGAATTGCGATGTCAGATGGCATTTCACACCTCCATCGGTGCCGACACGCGACGATACAGAACTGCGCTGCAGACAGCGGTCAGCACTGCGAGCAGAATAAATCTCGTTTCCATGTGAGTGACTCCGAGCTTCGGATCCAGAATCCACGACGACAGGTCATTAAACGTCTCGTACAAAGACAACGACTGCACCATCGAACTGTCTCCAGGACTTGCGACACTGCGAATCACGACGTACGTCAGATGCCCGAAGATCCAGACCGCAAACCACGCAAACGAAGCGTAGCGGGATTCCGTGGTCAGTGACGACAGCATCAACGACAGCGCCGTACAGGGGATCACGATCATGAGCGACGCCAGGATAGCGCGCAACGGCAGATCCCAGGTGGCGTAAAGGACTGAGATATCCGGCGACAGAAGAATGCCGACGAAGTACAGCAGCAGGGCAGGAAACATCGTAACGCACAGCAGATAAAGACTGATGGTCGCGGCTTTCCCTGCGATGTACTGCACTTTGGTCAAGGGCCGTGAGAAGTACAGCAGAAATGCCCGCGACCGAAAATCCTGCGAAATCATGGGAGGCGCGATCACGGCCACGATCGGAATCAACAGAAATGGCTGCGACCGACGAAACATGATGAGCAGCAGTGACGACCAGAAAATATGTCGCTCCTCCCCCATACCTGGCCGTGACCCAGTCAGAATCCTCTCCTGTTGAATGCGTCTAAAAATTACGTCGGGGCTTTCGGATGTCACCAGCGCCATGGCCCCCGCTGACATCATATCCTGGACTTCGCCACCCTGTTTCGCGGATTGTTCATAGATAAAAATCATGAATCCCATGACGACGCCAGGCACCCAGGCGAAGAACATCATCCGTCGCAGCCATGCACTTTGCCATGCGCGGCGGATGCCGATTCCTGCCACCACAAGCCAGCGCGTGGACGTCGATTGCAGTTCGCCGCTCCATTCGCGATATCCCAGGTTATGAATTGGCACTGTGAACCTCTCGTACGGCTGTCAGAAAAATCTGTTCCAGAGAATTCTTCGACGGTGAAAGGCCGCGCACGATGCAGCCACTCTCCGTCGCCGCTGCCCACAACGGCTCATTGAGCACCGCAACTTCACCAAAGACGCGCAACTGCCGCTGCGACATGACTTCGGACTGCACGCCTTTGGCCGTCAATCGATCCCGGTACGCATCGCGGTTTCCAAACAGCGTCACCGTCATCGACGGATTCGGCATGCGACACAGTTCGTCCAGCGAATCGCTGACACGTACCGAACCGCGAGCCAGAATCACGACGTTGTCACACACAACCTGCACGTCCGGAAGTATATGCGTACACAGGATCACGGATTTCCCGAACTGCCGTGCCAGAATGCGAATGCGATTCAGCATAGCTTCGCGTTCTTCCGGATCCAGACCTGATGTTGGTTCGTCAAGGATGAGCAGCTTTGGATCATGCACGATGGCCATGGCGAATCGGAGTTTCTGACGCATGCCGGTCGAGTACGTTTCCACTGGTCGATACCGTTCCTGCCCCATGCCGCAGAAATCGAGAATCTCATGTCCTCGGCGAAGTGCTTCTGTCGTCGGAAATCGCGACAACTGCGCCATGACCTGCATCGTTTCGATGCCGGACAATCCATGCACGTAGCAATCGTCTTCAGGCATATAGCCGATGTGCATTCGGATCTGATCGGCAGCCGTTCTGATCGGGAATCCAAGGACATGACCCTCGCCAACGGTGATGCGTACCAGTCCCAGCAGAACTTTGATGAGCGTGCTCTTGCCCGCGCCATTCGGTCCGAGCAATCCTGTGATGCCAGGGCGAATGGTCAGGTCAACATTCGAGAGAGCTCGAAAGCTGCCATAATCCTTCGTGACATTTGTGAGCTCGATCAGAGCATTCATTGGATGCGGGGTTTCCGGTGATATGTTTTGCGCGGCACGGCGCTGGTGGTCTGTTGATTCAAGACCAACCCGAAGCGTCAGCGAGGCAAAAAGTCTGCAGTCCTCGCTGACGCTTCGGGTTCGTGTTGAGAATGCACGCAGAATGAATGATTGCCGGTCGAGTCGGGATTGTCTGACAAACGGGCTTCGATTTCCATTGTTGCCGTAAATCAACCTGTTTCGGCAGAATCTGCCGATGGATCTTCCCGCCGCTGCGAGTTTGTGGCCACGTGGAGAAATCACCAAAAGCGATGAGTATCCGGTCGTCGATTTGACCTTGTTCAGCAATCAGAATCGCCGGTAAAACACACTGGAATTGAGCGTCGCACGGCGATTGTAAACTCCAGGAAGGAATCCAGCAGGAATGTGGTGCAGTCTTTGTCGCACTGATGTCTCAGTCAGGACGACCGGCCACGCCGGTGGTCTGCTGTGCGCGCGGTGCGGACATGACCTGCTCGCTGCGTCAAGACCCACTGACGCCATTCGGCAGGCACGAGAGATTCTTGAACGCTGGAATTCAAATGATCTTTTCGAACGCATCAGCCGGACTGAATCGCTCGATTCCCTTCATCCGCGGATGGATGCCGTTAAGAAGCCAGACGTTCCGATACAATTGCTCGGTGCAAAACTCCCTGAATCCGCCTCCCCTGAGAAATCGCGAACTGCAGAAGTCGTGTTGCCCGATTCTGGTGACAGCATTCCGCACGCCCATGAAGTTGCCACGATCGAGAAAGAGGACGACAGCGCCAGTTCCGACACTTCGCTTCCAGTTGCAGCGGTAATCTCGGACGCGACGCACGAACATGAACCAGACACAGCTCTCACAGAGATTGGCGTTGAGGCAACGCAGGAGGCTGCCCATGCGGTCAAACTGTCTGATCTGACTCACACAGACGTCCTGAGCGTGACGACCGTGACGGACGCGAAAGTCACGGGTGAGGGTATCACGAGTGAGTTGCAACGGGTCATGGATTGGGCAAGAGCACACAAGATCGACCCCATGAGCATCACTGACGACGACGTTTCCCACACGGATTCAGGTGCGGATGCGGTCGTTGAAGGATCCCAGGCGACAGACTTTACGCAATCCTTACCGCCCGCGTCTGCTGCCGGCGTCGTGATCCACGCTGAATCGGTGCTGAGTCCACAAATACCGGCAGAAACGGCCAATGCGAGCGAACTTCCGTCCGCTGTGTTGCCGAAAATGATTCTACGGAGCCCCATGCGCCGGCCGCTTTTGCATCGCCGGTTTCAATTGGAGCGTCCAGCCACTACCAGTTCAGCAGGATCTGAAAACGTGAACAGACAGCTTCGAGTTGACCAGCCTGGTGGGAACAATGATCTTCCGGAAGCAGCTGCAGCTCTGCAGGACGCTTCCATTGCGTCGTCGGTCGCTCCGGAAACAAAGATTGTTTCGAATTCACCAAAACCCGGACGTCGTATCCGCATTGATGGCCCTGAATCTGTCGATGCCGTGACCGGGACCGATGGTCGCCGAGGTCGAACACAGACGTTGCCGAAACATCGCTATATCGACGATGCGCATGATTCCACAATGCGCGGCCCGCATTTCGAAATTACAGCTCCCCGCCGTTCAAATTTGACCAGCGTCACGGGTCAGTTTCTGGCGTATCTCGGAGTTCTGGGACTCACCATCGGAACGGCAATGGTGATCTACGGCCACTTCGGCGGCTATTCCGAATACACACCGACTGGCTGGCTGGTGACAACTGTCGCTCAGATGTTGTTGTTTCTGGGTGTGATCAATTTGGTTTCCGGCGGCATCGAACAGAACAACGACGACGTGTCCCGCCGCATCAATACGCTGGGGGAACAACTTCTCCGCATCGAACAGGTCACATCCGATGCAATGAAGGGCCCGAAACTGTCACCGCGACTCTATGACAATCCCAGCGCCGACGTTGAAGATGCGTCACGCGAAACTGCCGGCGTCAACAGGGAGTAGTTTCCGATTTGCCGGATCATGCCGGGCTGAATCAGCACTTGCGTCCAGGCTGTCCGCTGCTTATTTCCATGCGATTCATTCGGTTGTCCCTCATTCGGCGCGGAGTGTAAGAACCACGAGGGATTGCCTTTGTGTCGAAATCAATATGACAGCAACGTGCCGTCAGTCTGAGTCAACGTTCGAGTCGTTCACCGGAGTGTGTTCAGCAGAATCGCCCCGTGTTCAACATCCTTTGGGCTGGAAATCGGATCGGGTGATCCGGCACATCCGCTCGAAATTGTTGACCGACGTTGCAAAAATGAAACATGGACCGTTTTTTTGTGGCTGCGTATTTGTAGAATCAGGGGATGAATGCCACCGACAGTCTATTTTCTCTCGCCGTTCCGCTCGGTCGATTTCTGGGAACTCGCCTCCGGTTGAGTGCGCTCATGCTGATTGTCGTGCTCGCTGTCGTTTGGCGCGTGCAGACATTGACGGCGTCGCTGTTATTCGCTTCTGTTCTGTTTCTCAGCGTCTGCCTGCACGAGATAACTCATCTGTGGTTGAACCATCGTCTCAAGTTGCGGTGTGTAGAACGAATCCTGTGGCCGTTCGGTGGACTGTTCGGCGAATCGCCCCGAAGGACAAATCCACTCGTCAGTCTCGCCGGGCCCGGTGTCAATCTGATTCTGGCAGCGGCCGCCGTTTCGCAACTTGATACCCGGACTGAGATCCTGACGTTGCTGAATCCGGCAACCTGTTGGCAGGGACTGTTGTCCGACAGCATGATGGTTCTGCTGCTGCGCATCATTTTCCTTGTGAATACGGTGATCGCGTGTGCGAACCTGATTCCCGTACGGCCGTTGGCTGCAGGTTATGTGCTGCAGAATTTTTTGTCGCGACGATTTTCCGAAACTGAATCACGTGACATACTTTTGCGTTCCGGCCTTGTGCTGAGCATTTTCGGGTTATTGGCAGGATTTGTGTTTGACCTGAGTGGTCTGACGGCACTGTCGGCATTCCTGTTGTTGCTTCATGTTCAGGAAGCGGTGCAGTGGTTTCAGCCGTCTGCGTCGGAACGTGTCATTGACGGGTACGACGACTCTGACCGCTCTCCGGATTCGGGTCGCGCTGAAGCGGATGAATCAGACGACGATGACGCTGCTGTTCCCGGCAACGTGATTGATCGTTGGAAGAATCGCCGTGAATCAGAGCGTGAACTGCGTGAACGCGAACTGCATCAGCGTGAACACGACGAGCTGGACCGCGTGTTGGAAAAGCTGCACACATTGGGCCGGGACGCTTTGTCGATCACAGAATTGCATTTGCTGAATCGCGTGAGTGCGCGGCTGAGACAGAAGAATCACTGAGTGAACGGTGAACACCCGCTAGATCGCTCTGGCCTTTTCCAGTTCCCGCAGCTTTGCCTTCAGCTGTTCGTCTGACAGGACCAGGCCTTCTTTCTGACGATTGCGGAACTGCAATTCAAAATCGTCGATCTGTGGCTGGATTTTCTGCAGCGCCGCTGAGGGCACTCGGTCGGTAAACATGATGCCTTCGACATGATCGTATTCATGCTGCACCACGCGGGCAGGCAGGTCGTCCAGTTCCAATTCAAATTGTTGACCGTTCAGATCAAAAGCATCCACAATGATTTTTGTCGCGCGGGTGACAGGACCAAAAACTTCCGGCAGGCTCAGGCAACCTTCTTCATCGGTCTCACTGCCCTTCTTGCGTGTGATCTGAGGGTTGATAAAGACGAATTCCTGGTCCTTTTCGTCTTTGTCGCCGGCTGGATTGATCACAAACAGTCGATACGGCAAACCCACCTGATTCGCCGCCAGACCGATTCCCCGCGCGGCGTACATCAATTCGAACATCTGCTCAACCATGACGCGGAGTCCAGCGTCGATCCGCGCAACGTCTTTGGATTTCCAGCGCAGTGCCGGGTGCGGATGAAGAACAATTTCAAGACTGGACATGGTCGCGGAATCATATTTCAGGAGTGCGGTCTCCCTGCGCCGGCCAAACTGGAAAAGCCACGTTACCACAGGTTGAGTCGAAGTATGTCAGCACTTTGTTGAACCTCAAACCGTCATGCGTCTTTTTCCCTGACATCGGACGATTCGACGACCAGCGTGGATTTGTTATATTGGTTCTTCTCGGAATTTAGTGGGGGCATGAAAGTTGATTTTCTGATAATCCGCGATGCAAATCAAGGAGCCTGCGAATCGGCCGCATTTGCAGATTCTGAATGCGGTCCGTAAGTTGCCGTCATTGGAATCGTCGCTGATAGACGGCGAGCGGTCGATAATGACTCGTTTATACTCCACGCGGTGATGAGTGAGAGTAATGGCGAGCGGCATGCGTCAGCTTGCCGATACAAAAAAGCGAGGTACCGGAGGGCTCACGCCACTCCGCTCTCCAGACTCATTTCTGGCGCCTCGCCGTTAAACTAAGAAAGCATCAGTTTCCACCGCGCGGAGTCTATACCGCACGGGGTTGAGGA
>JAYUVA010000334.1:0-3172 GCA_043754375.1 Candidatus Kuenenia sp.
GTCATCAGGAAGAGACTGCAACCGAACATAGTGGTACGGGTCTTCCGTATCCCAGAACAATGCCCGCGGAACAGTGCCGCGAGGAATTAGAAAGCCAAGCACGTAACTCATGTACGGAGCCTGCTTGGTATGTATTGTGACAAAATCGTTGAACGGCGTGTTCGTGGCCACGACGACATCCGTTGCCGTGATCGTAACCTTTTCGTGTGTCGTCACTCGGGCGGGCGGACCGCATGCAATCTTTTCCGCACGTGTTTCGGTATAAATCTTTCCTCCCATTTGCCGGATAGCTTTCGTGAGTCCAGCAAGATACTTTCGAGGATGAAACTGTCCCTGGCGAGGAAATCGAAGACAAACTCCGGTGTCGAATGAAGAAATCGGCGATGACTGAACAAGTTCCACATCCGCTACACCGGCTTGCCGAGCGGCGTGGAGTTCATTCTCCAGCAGCTCTGGCCCGGTCTCTGCCGGTGAAAACAGAAATCCATCCAGGCGTTCAAAATCACAATCGATCCCTTCGCGGGCGACGATCGCTTCGATCGTATCGATCGCCGACGTGTGGCTTTCCGCTGCCAGCTTCGCTCCGTCCTTACCGTGCCAACTTTCGATTTCGGTGTATCGATCGTCGATGGCGTTCGACAGATGTGCCGTTGTCCGCTCTGTTTGTCCGCCTCCGATCGGTCCGTCGTCCAGAATGACGACTGACTTTCCCTCTTTAAGCAGCAGGTAGGCGGTGGTCAATCCTGCAATCCCTGCACCAACGACGCAAACATCTGTCGTGATGTCCGCAGTCAGCGCTGTATCCACAACGATCTCGCCCGACTGCATCCAGACAGACGTGGTTTGTTCCAATCCTGTGTTCATGTTCATGTTCCTTTAAGCGTGTGGTTGGGAATGGCACATTCGTTTATGCAGGCAAATCGCGATCATCTCGTGCCGCCAGATGTCAATCGCCCGAGCCACAATCTCGATAGAATGCCTCACTGAACCAGGTCGTAATCGCCGTTTCCTGCGTCCGGGCACCAATGACGAATGCCAGGCCCTGCCGCACCACTTCCACCCGCAGGATTTCTGGCTTCTCTTCGTCTTGAGCTGATGACTGAGCGCGGTCGTTGAGTTGACGGAGAATGAGCCCGATTTTGTCGAATTCGATATCAAGAAGTTCTTCATCGGTAGCCCGCAGCTCGGCAACTCGGCTCGAAAGATCGGTATCCTCCCGCACGATCATCGCGTACAAGTCGGCATGTGCGAGTTGCACGTCCTCGCGCAGGAGAACTCCAAGCTGCTGATGCGCGCGAACTGCCTGAGTCACCCAGTCAATCAATTCACCTGATACGACCGGACGTTCGAGCGACGTTTCAAGGTCTTCCAGAGCCTTCTTAAACGAATCCTCCTGCTTGACCGCTGGCGGCGAAGCCTGTGTGGCATCGTCGGAAGGCATTGCAGCCAGACGCTGATCGGCAACATCGATCGCATTCCTGGCGAGTTCCGAACTGCCGACGAGATTGACCAGTTTCTGCGCTTCGAGTTGCACATGCTCCGAGACATGCTCATGCTCGGTCCAGTCGGCTGACTCCGTGACCGACACCGCCATTGGCGATGTCGATGGCTTGGTATTCATTTCGGGTTTCATAAGATCGTCTCCCCATTAATCAGCAGCAAGTTCCGCCACGAACCAGAGGTTGCATGTCATCAATCAAATCGCTTAATTCCTGTTCCGCACGTTCCCTGATTTCGCGGCAGTTCTCCTTCACAACTCCATGGCAAAAGGCCGACGCGGCGAACCCAGAGGATTTCATCGCGTCGGCTTGCGGAATGACTCTCCAACCGAGAACTTCCCTGAATTGTCTGTGGATAGGATCGACCGGCATTTATCGACAGCAACGTCGGTGACGACGTCCGCCATGATGATGACCACTGCCGCACTGCTGAGCGTAGACCGATCCTCCGCAACAGGCTTGCCCCGGATAGGAGTTATTTCCATACGTTGCAGTTCCGCCCGGGTATCCCTGATTTGGTTCCATTCCGTACATGGGTCGAGCCACTGAATGAGACACTTGTTCTGAGCTGTACGATTGATCGTTCGACCCCGGAATACCGTGGGTAGAGCCACCATAGGTCTGTTGAGCGTTTTGCGACGACAACTGGAAATTCTTCGTGTACCGGATACCGTTTCGCTCGTAAATAATTGGCATATCCGTATTGCCGTTCAACTGGGCCAGTTCGCGATCGAATTGACTGACATCGTTGTAGGTCTGGCCATTGAGTCCGATGATTCTGTCACCCGCCTGAAGGCCGAGACGCGATGCGACACTGTTCGCCTGTAAATCCCGGATGATGAGTCGATCTGTGGTATTGGAATCAAATGTTGCACCAAATGGATTCACATTGTTTGCCGCGTTTGAGCCCAGTGGAACAGTTGACGGATTACGCAAAGCATTCGCATCAGCGTTCACATTCGATTTGACACTCGAATCGATTTTCTGACCGTCCGTACCAAGGGTCGCACGACTACCGGCCTGAACTTCACTTTTTTGTGCGTCGGACACTGCATTGTCAACATTGTTTTTCACATCGGCTGCTGCCGATGTTGCCGCATCAACGGCCGGGGCTGGAGCGACGGTCACAGTATCGGTCTGAATTTGCCCGTCTCTGATGATACTGCCGTCGCCAATTTCCGGAACAGCCACCTGCCCATAGGCGGCGCCGGTAACCGCAAATCCCATCACTGCCCACGAAAGCGAGTTGACCGCTGTTTTCCTGACAACCATGATCCATCTCCTCAAAAATTTTCTTCTTACTCACAACATTGCGACCGGGTCAGGACGAAACACTCGCCCATCGTTGGCTCAGTCCTTTCGTGAGCCCACACGGCATTGCTCTGAATCCACGTATCGACTGAGTAACCTGCTATTCTCCCAAAGCAATCAACGTGCCGGACACGAAGGAATCCCACCGATCACCTCATTCCGGACGCACTGTTCTGTAAACGTTGAAGATCTCGTTTTCTTGCGAAGCTTCCCGCCCATCAGCCGCAGGACGCTCGCCATTGTCAATTCGCACCGCGTGAAGAATATCTATCCGCCGGAATCGCCTTTGGGAATTGATGAATGGTGCATAGAAGTCGCAGCGAACGGGCCGAGTTGGTCGCCATCCTGCCAGGGTGATCGAT
>JAYUVA010000335.1:0-5520 GCA_043754375.1 Candidatus Kuenenia sp.
TTTGGCATCTCGTGATGAAACTGGCATGCTGTATTGCGTGGTTCAATCCTCTGGTCTGGCGAGCTGCAGGAAATACGTTTACAGAACGGGAACTCGCCTGCGACGACCGCGTGTTGCGATCCGGAATTCCGGCCACCGATTATGGACAAGCCCTTGTCGAAATTGCCAGCCGCATGGCAGGCCGATCACTTGCATGTTCCGCCGTCGTGTCGATGGCAGAGCCTCCACTCGCCGTGAGGTTGCGAGCGATACTTTCCAATTCAGATCAACGCGCACCGGTTGAGCAAAGAACACGCCGTGGCATCGCTGCGCTGTTCATGGGATTCTCGTTTGTTTTCAGCATCGTCCGTCCGTTTGCTGCGCCGGTCGCTGGTCAGCCGCCAGAAGCAGCGAATCCAGAAACACGACAGACAGTTGCGTCATCCGTGAGTAGCCAGATTGAAAGTATAGGTGCGCATAACACCAATCTCAGTGATTCGTCCGGGGTATCGACTGACGTGGAAATCGATGTTCGAGGCGATGCACTGGGCGATCCGCTGCCTGAGAAAGCACTGCTTCGGTTCGGGACAAAACGGTTTCAACATCCATCCATTCCAGCGCAGCTTCTGCTTTCCAAAGACGAAAAGTCAGTCGTATTACTCGATACAAATCGCCTGATTGCCTGGGATGCTGCCACCGGCAAAGAACTTTGGCGGAAGAATCCTGCGTTGCAGGATGGCGGTGTGAGCATAGGGGCCGCTGGCTACGGCGTTCAGCCGCTGGGAATCATTCCCGAAACAGGCGAATTTGTGATTGGCGCCGGACCAGGCCAGATCGCATTCTGGAATTCGGCCACAGGGGAGTCTCGGAAAATCGTCGTGGATCACGGAATGACGTCAAAGTCTGTCGCCGTCAGTCCGGACAGCAAACTCATCGCATTGGGTGACGCCAGACATCTGATTGTCTGCAATCGGGAAGGCCAGGAGATCTATGCAATGGCGAATCAGCCAGCAGCCCTAATGGATTTCGGCGGCGATGACACAGACCGCCTGAAATTCGGCGGTGACTTCAGTTACGGTCGATTCTCACCAGACGGCAAAATGCTTGCGATGGTAAATAGCGAGAAACCGAACACGATTCAGATGTTTGACGCTGCAACCGGAACTCCGATTCGCGACATCACCGGTAAAGATCGAATTGTCCGATTCGATTTTTCACCGGACAGCCATCACATCGTGGCGACAGAACGGGATATCGCCGCGAGACTTTACGATGTTTCTTCCGGCGAACAACAATGGGAATTTGTGATTCCTCCGGCTGCCGGTGCAGAGAGCTACACATCTGCCGTCGCATTTCGCCCTGACGGAAACCAGATCGCAGTGGGAGCACCCATTGGTCCGGACGAAACAATTCGGTTGCTGGATCCAACGACCGGAGAGGAGACCGCTCGTCTGACCGGAAGTGCCTGGAAACCATGGACGTTTCAATACACTGACGACAGTCGAATGCTCTTCGGGTCAGGTTGGGATGGAGCCGTCCGCCGCTGGGATCTGAACACCAACCAGCAGTTGCCACGACCGGGCGGTGTTCGAGCGAGTTCGATATGCGCCGCGTCGGGAGACGGTAAACATCTGGCATTTGCCGACGACGAACAGCAGATTCACCTGGTTGACCTTTCGTCCGGTAAAACGACAACCAAACTGCACCTGGACGGCGCAACCTGGGGGCAGGTGGTCTTTTCAGATGACGGCACACTGCTGGCAGGAGGTGCCGCCAGTGATGACCACGTTCACGTCATCGTCTGGGATGTCGCGAGTGCCGACGTAAGACACAACTGGAAATGGCCAATTGGAAAGGATCCACATTCGAATGTGGAAGCGTTGAGTTTTTCTTCCCACGGAAACAGAATCGCAGCCGCCGTATTTCGACAAAGTGCGGCCTTTGTCTGGGACCTGTCAACGAACGAACGAGTGACCCAGGTCAAACATCCTGAAGTCTACGGGATGGATATTGATGCTCTGGGCACGACGCTGATCACGGCAGGGTGGGACAAGCACATTCGGGTCTGGAACTGCGAAACAGGTCTTGAATCGAAGTCTCATCTGGTCGAGGCGATGAAGGGCGAAAAACCTGCCGGAGATGACACGCGAATGTACGGAGTGAAGTTGTCCCATGACGAGTCGTTCATAGCGACTGTTGATATGACGAATTCCATTCGTTTTTTTGATCGCGATCTTAAACCGATTTCTGTAATTAACGATGTCGGCCAGTTCTCCTACGGAGCTCTGCAGATTTCCCACAACGATCTGTGGATTGGCATCGGAAGCAGCAATGGCAGCGTCAGAGTTTTCGAGGTCGCTACCGGAACGAAGGTGTGGAGCACGGACAGCCACGAAAAGCACGTCTACACAGTCGATTTCGGGGCCCGTGATCGGACGATCCTGAGCGGTGCCGAGGATGGAGTCTGCTATCTCTGGGATCTTGGGGCCGGAACCGAAACAAGGGAAGGTACATCGGCCGTCCTCTTCAACAATCTGATGGGTTCTGACGGGGCTGCGGCGTATTCCGCCTTCCGACGCCTGGCCGAAACACCTGAAGACACGACGGAATTGATCGTCAATTGGCTGGCAGAGATCTCCGCCACTAAAATCGATGACGCTCAGGTACGTAACTGGATAGTGGCTCTCGGTGCCAAAGACAAGGAGATTGTGAACGACGCAAAGGAACATCTGCTTGCCGGAGGGCTGGCCATCCACGAATCGATGCTGACGGAGGTCGCGGCTGGCAGGATGTCCGGCGCAAAGAAACTCATTGTCCAGGATGTGTTAGACGATATCGCTGTCGGGCCACGCCGTGTGGTTGCGTTACTGACGGACCTGGATACGCCAGCTGCTAACAAGGCTATTGATCGTTTGTTGCAGACGACGCCAACCGGAACGGTGCAGAGGATGCTGCGAGAAGCAAAAGAACGCCGCAAGTCGTCGCTCCGCCAATAGCGGGATGTCCTGTCAATCAATGCCCTGCCAAAAGTAGCCGTCTGCCGACGGCGAGGCCGCTGAACGACGCGAGGGAGTCTGTCTCATTTGCCATACTGTGCTGAGTAAATAAATCGCAATTGAAAATGATCCCAGCTCAGAATTAGCTGGGATCGGGAGTCCTTTCCGGTAGGCTTCATGACTTCTGCTTTTCCTCCATGAGACGACGGTACGCTTCCTGAGCTCCGAAGCTGGTCATCAGCAGGTCGCTGGCTCGGAAGCTCCGGGTGGAATTCCACTCGTTGCCGTCGCGGTATCTGCGCTGCACCGTGCAGGAGTGCGTGGTGAAGTGCTCACCGTTCTATTCCTGATGCGGGTGAAACCCACTCCCATTCGAGCTACCGCTCGGAGCTTAGTGGTCCGCTTCCGTTGGTCGCTCATGATTGCGAACCGCTGAGTCAGCAGACAAAATTGTGAGCGGTTTTCTCTGATCGCCACCTGCACGGAGCTGGTGGCTGAGGTGGCGAAACTCCGGGAGATCAACGTCCAGTCGCAGACACTCCGAGACCAAATTCCGCTCTGCATTGCCGGTCAGGTAAAAATGATCGCTGCATTTCCCAGCGTTCTCTGGTATACTGTCAGCATGACTACGCTTCCCGTGGAACTTCAGGAAATGGTTGAGCATTCCGGAGACACTCCTGTGCGAGTCGTCGATCCGAGGACGCAGCGTGTCTACGTGCTGATCGCGGATGAACAATTCGACCGACTTCGGTCGCTGCTCGACATGGAGCCGCTGACGATTGACCAGCAGCGAATTGCGATCGGTGATGCTGGCAAGCGAGCAGGTTGGGACGATCCTGAAATGGACGTTTATGATCAGTATGACGTTCACCGGCCACAGACATGATGACTCCTGTCGTCCGTGGCGACGTTGTGCTGGTGGATTATCCTTATACGGATCGAACGGGTTCCAAAGTGCGTCCATGTATTGTGGTGCAAAATGACACTGACAACCAACGTCTGGACGATACGATCGTTGTTCTGCTGACGAGCAAGACGCGATTCACACCCGGTGCCCCGACGGAAATGCTGATCACCGCCGAGTCCCCGGAAGGACGGCAGGCCGGACTCATTTTCGACTCGGCCGTTCAGGGTCACAATTTGCTCACGATCGACCGCAGTTTCATCCGCCGCAAGATCGGCAGCATTTCCACCGAGATCATCCCGGATGTGGACAACTGTCTGAAGGCGGCTCTCGCGTTGTCGTAGTCGGCTGATATTCCGGTCGAGGATTCGCCAGCACGGCCCGCCAAACGGAAACACGGTCAGCATTTCTGACGGCGATCGAGCAGCCGTCCAACTTCACCGAAAGTCCCACCATCGCATTGCGCCGGACTTGCTGTTCGTGGTAATCTGCTGAATCTAAGGGCAAAGGATTTCCAGAACCTGCACACGTTCCTTTGGAGTAATCAGGACACGATTGGATTCTGCGGGGATAAGCACGGTTGTGCCAATTCGTGCCGACACTGTTCCGCCGGATGTGTGGACTTCAGCCCGGCCTTCAAGAAACATGAGGATGCGAAATTGTTTGGACATGGAGATTTCGAAAGGTTCCAGAGCGCGATGGCGGCGGACAACGAAGTAACGGCACCGCAGCAGTTCTTCAAAGACGTGCGTCTGGTCGCACAGCGAAACCGGAGTGACCGGGAAGACGGGGCCTCGACTAAAGTCCGTGCATTCTAGCGATTGTTCCACATGGATTTCGCGAGGCTGTCCGTTGGCATCCACACGCCCCCAGTCATGCAGGCGAAATGTCAGATTGCTCTGTTGCTGAATCTCTGCCAGCAGGATTCCGGGTCCGAGGGCGTGTACTGTACCAGCCGGGACAAAAACGCAGTCACCAGGCTTCACGGGAATCAGATGCAACAACTCTTCGATCTGGCCAGACCGCAATCCGTGCCGCAGCGCAGCGGCATCAACTCCGGATTTCAGTCCCGCGCAGATGCGACTCTCAGGTTGAGCATCAAGGATCACCCATGCTTCCGTCTTGCCGTTTTCATGCGGATCGAATTGCCGCGCCAGTTCATCGTCGGGATGAACCTGTAGTGACAACCAGTCGTTCGCGTCCAGGAACTTAAGCAACAATGGAAACTGCGTGAGCCCGGATTGTTTGCCGAGTAACTCATGCGGATGTGACTGCATGAGTTGTCGCAGGGTGGTACCTGCCAATGGTCCGCCAGGGACACGGCTTTGATCATCGCCGTGGTCCGCCAGTTCCCAGCTTTCAGCATAGTCATTGCCATCGCCGATCGGCTTATGCAGATGACTGCCCAGCCGCCGACCTCCCCAGCGAATCCGTTTCAGAAGTGGTTCAAAGACAAGCGGCGGCAGCATAATGCAGGCTCGGTGCGACTCTCGTAAGTCTTAGAGACCTGTCCTCGGCGAGCGGTTGCGCGTAAGCCCTCCGAGGACAGGTTAAACTGCGTTTCAAAATCTGTTTGTCGGAAACAACCAAGACAGAGGGCCGACGCCGTGCCGCTCGCCTTTGTTACGATCGAGCCCCTTC
>JAYUVA010000336.1:0-2619 GCA_043754375.1 Candidatus Kuenenia sp.
GAGTTCGCCTTTTTAGCTGCGTCCTCCTGCATTCGGTCCTGGGAATGTTTCTTAACTAACCCCAGGATAAAGAATGAATTTCAGAGACTTCGGGCTCGCTGAGCCCATTGTGCGCGCTATTTCCAAAGAAGGCTATTCGGTCGCTACTCCAATTCAGGCTCAGGCAATTCCGGTCGTGCTCAAAGGGCACGATGTGATCGGGATCGCTCAGACTGGCACTGGAAAGACGGCAGCGTTTGCACTGCCAATCATCAATCGCTTAATCACTTCCAGGGCTGGGCGTGATTCCGGGCATCGTCCGGTACAAGTCTTGATTCTGGCAAGCACACGCGAACTGGCGATGCAGATTCACGAGAGCTTTAAAAGTTACGGAGCGTTTGCCTCGGTGCGGTCCACCACGATTTACGGTGGTGTTGGCCAGCAACCTCAGGTTCGTGCTTTGCGAGCGGGTGTCGACGTTGTTGTGGCCACACCAGGCCGTTTGATGGACTTGATTCAGCAGAAGCTGATTAGTTTGTCAGACGTCCACACGCTTGTTCTGGACGAAGCCGACCGTATGCTGGACATGGGCTTCTTTCCGGCCATTCGCCGCATCCTCAAGTACGTCCCGGCTAAGCGACAGACGTTGATGTTTTCCGCGACGATGAAGCCGGAAATTCGTGACCTCGCAGGTTCGATTCTGAGCAATCCTGTCAGTATTTCGATCGAGCCAAAGCAGAAGACAACCGAATTGGTCGAGCAGAGTGTTTGCTTTGTACCGCAGAAACAGAAAACTCGACTGCTGATTGAACTGATCACCCGGGCAAATCCAAGCCGGGCGATTGTGTTCAGTCGGACCAAGCACGGTGCTGACCGGATCGTGCGTCACATGACTGCGGCCGGGTTCCGGGCAGAAGCGATTCATGCGAACAAAAGTCAGAACAGGCGTCAGCGGATTCTCGAAGAATTCAAGAGTCAGAGTCCTCCGATTCTGGTAGCCACCGACATTGCGGCTCGCGGAATTGATGTGGACGGCGTGTCGCATGTGTTCATTCACGACATGCCGACCGAAGAGGAAACCTACGTGCATCGCATTGGCCGATCTGGCCGAGCGGGTGCTACAGGGATTTCCATTGCTCTTTGCGATCCGGACGAACGCCGGATGCTGCGAAGTATTGAAAAACTGATCGGGATGTCGATTCCGGTGGAAGAAGTCGAAGGATTTGATTTTTCAGCAGCATTGGATTCCACGGAAAGTGATAGTTCTGAACGTGGCCCTCGACAAAGACGACCAGGTGCTCCACGCGGTTCGCAACCATCAGGCCGTGGACGAAGCGCCGGCGATGGTCAGGAACGCCGGCAATCGACTGGTGGTCGGGAAGCGACTCGCAGTGAAGGATATTCGGTTCATCGGCGCTTTGAAAAACCAGCACGCAGTGAGTCGGGCCGCGGTCAGGAACGACGTGGCAACGCCAGTCCCGGTAAGGCTAGCCAGGGCAACACCGGTGGTCGACGCACTGAAACAGCCTCTGGCAGTCGTCGCACCGAAGGGGCAGCACCGGACAGCGGTCGTCGCCCTGCAGTTCGAACACAGGCATCTCAGGCTCGTCCTCAGATGACTGCTCGTCCCGCTGCCGAACCTCGAACGGCCCGACCGCGTCCTCCGCAGAATGAGGATTACTTCGGTGATGGATTATTCGTTGAAGGATCAACGGAGTCTTCAGGCTCGGAACAGCGGCCGGCAGGCCGTCGTCGCAAACGCCCGGCAAGAACAAATACGTAACCTGACTCTCCAGAGTCGAGAATGTGAGTCGTTGGACGATAGTCTTCAGTCTCACACCCAATGGCACGTGGTTTTGAAAGTAGCAGGCACTTTCCAAGTGCCGTAGCCCTTAAAAACGGGCGAATTGGCGGACGGCACACGGAGTGAGCGTGCTACTTTTGAGGAAAACCACAGTGCCATTGGGCTGACAAATTTGATTCCGAGAACTCTCTTGAATGACAATCGATGGCGGCAAAAACTGCAGGAATGCCGAGGTTTCCGGCCCTGGAGACCAGCGAGGTGATGTCATAACCCGAAGTTTGAGACGATCCGGACTGTGATGCAGCATTGGCAGGATCCTCACCCGAATCCCTGCGGAGTAAAAGTCGGAACCAGCCGAAAAAGGTTGTGCGAGAGGTGGCCTGCACCTTCTGCCTTCGCAACAGGATTCACTTTGTCAGGATGACAACCATGAAACGCAATGTTCCCGTGGCTGTGTTTGTATTGGCACTTCTGATCGGACAACTGACTTGTATCGCTCAGCCTCCGGTTCCTCAGAATTACGGCGGCGTGACTCTGCCTGACCCCGGCTCCAATCCGTCACTGGTTCCGAGCAAGAACTCGCTGCGAAAGTTTTCTCCGATTCGAACGGGAGACGCAATGATGCCGGAAGATTCCTTTAACGGCTATGCTCAGATCAGATCGACGCCTGATCTTGGGGCCCCTGGTTCGGCCGGAAACGGCTATCATCATTTCTCAATGCCATTCGACAAATACACGACCTGGTATCGACCTCGCGCCGCCACGCTGACGCAGTACCAGCGTTGTGCGCCGGCACCCTTTCGCCCACGCGGGCTCGGAAACCTGTTCGCTCGACC
>JAYUVA010000337.1:0-3156 GCA_043754375.1 Candidatus Kuenenia sp.
ATTGATGGCCGAAGTCGTTGGCTTCGATGAAACCGAATCGCAGCTGATGTGTTTTGACAGCACGGCCGGCCTGCATCCGGGTCTCGAAATCACAGCGACAGGGCACAGCCGCGCCGTGCCGGTTGGTAACGGCCTGCTGGGGCGTGTCATTGATGGCATCGGCCGACCAATCGATGGTCATGGTCCACTGCGCGTTCGACGCTGGCGATCGGAAACTGCGACGGTACCGGATGCCATGCAGAGAACTCGGATTACGGAACCACTCGTCACCGGGCAGCGCGTGATCGACGGACTGCTGACGATCGGTCGTGGTCAGCGTGTTGGTCTGTTTGCCGGCAGCGGTGTCGGCAAGAGTACGCTCATGGGTGAAATTGCCAAAGGTGCAGAATCGGACGTCAACGTCATCGCGATGGTTGGCGAACGCGGTCGTGAAGTGCGACCCTTCATTGAAGACTGTCTCGGCGATGTGGGACTTGCACGGTCTGTCGTGGTCGTGGCGACATCCGATCAGACTCCGTTGATGCGAATCAAGGCTGTGCTCACGGCGGCCACAATTGCTGAGGAATTTCGTGATCAGGGTGCGCATGTGCTGTTCTTTCTTGACAGTCTGACACGCCTGGCAATGGCGCAGCGTGAACTGGGGCTGCTGCTCGGAGAACCTCCTGGATCGCGTGGTTATCCACCTTCCGTGCAATCGCTGCTGGCCAGCGTCCTTGAACGGCTGGGTTGCGGTGAGGTCGGGGCGATTACCGGACTCATCACGGTTCTGGTCGATGGTGACGATATGGACGAACCGATCACCGATGCGGCACGCGGGATTCTGGATGGTCACATTATCCTGAGTCGCAAAATAGCCGCTCAAGGACATTATCCCGCTGTGGATGTGCTGCCCAGCGTCAGCCGCGTCTTCCGCGAGGTCACCTCAGATGAGCATCAGCAGAGTGCCACCAAACTTCGCTCATTGCTTGCCACGCATGCGGATATCGCGGACCTCATTCAGATTGGAGCTTACAAAGCCGGAACTTCACCACAGGTGGATCGCGCCGTGCAGATCATTCCTGCTGCCAAACGATTTCTACAACAGACCGTCAATCAAAAAGCCGGATGGCTGGAGACTCAGGCTCAATTGAAGACCCTTGCTGCAGCCTGGCCGTGGTGATCAACATGAAACGATTCAGCTCACGATACGAACGAATTCGCCACCTGAGGGCTCAGCAGGAAGATGTCTGCCGCGCTGCCGCTGCAGCGCGCAATAAAGAACGAGCGATCGCGGAGGAACGTCGGAACGAAGTACGACAGTGGCTGGATACGGTTCAGCGAAACGCGGCACGCGATCTGGCAAATGGCATGAGCGGCGGAGTTCTCGTTTCCATGACCAGCATGATGGATCACGGCGCACAAACACTGCGCACCGCTGACGAAGCACTGAAAACGGCCGAAGAACATCTGAGCCTGGCTCTGCAGCAGCATCGTCATGCTCGCACGGAATTGAAAATCATGGAAGAAGTGATTCATCGGGAACAGTCCGAACATCGACGCGAACAACTGAAACGTGAAGAAACTCAACTGCAGGAACAGGCATCGCAGGCTTACTACCGGATGCAGGAAATCAGGAGTGAAACATGAAAAAAATTCTGGGCCTCGGATTGTATGCTGCAGTCATGTTTGGTGTGACGGCCGGACTGGGCATGTTCATGATGAAACAGACCACATCGCATGGAAGTGATGTTGCGGCAAGTGGTGATGAGCACGGCGATTCCACAGCTGCGGATGATGAACATGCTGCGTCGCATTCGACCGCAGGGAAATCTGCGGCATCGCATATGCAGACCGTTGACGCTTCGTCGTTGCACGGGGGAGGGCATGCCACGGAGTCAGACTCACATGCTCACGCAGGCGGTCATAGTGATCTGCAGCTTCCCGTCGCAGTTCGCAGTTCGCCCATGAGCGTTGAAGAGATCGTCCGCATGGGATTGAGTCTGAAGTCGCGTGACGAAGTCCTGCGACAACGGGAATCGTCTTTGAAAGATGCGGAATCTCAGCAACGTCTCATTCAGACGGACGTGGAAGGCGCGCAGCAGGAAGTTGAACATCTGCTGACTCAGGCCAACGATCAACGCGCGGCGATTGAGGAACTGGTGGCGCGGATGAACACTCAAAAAGACGCGGTCACGAACGAAAGACTGGCAATCGCCGGCGAAAAGCAACAGTTGCAGGTGGATCGCGAAACGCTCGATGCGGATCGCAGACAACTGGAGGCTCAGAAAACTGCATTGGCGCAAAGCGAAACGGATCTACAGCTCAAACGTAAGGAACTCGAAAACGACCGACTGGCGTTCGACAGTGAACGCACCAAAATTAAGGTCGATGGTGACAAGCTGAACAAGGATCGTGAAAAATGGGTCGCAGAAGTTGAACAAACAAACAGTGAGAAACGGCAGCTTGAGATCGAGAAGGAAGAACTTCGAGTCGAACGAGCCAGGCTCGATCAGGATAAGCGGCTTCTGGCCAGCACGCCTGGCGCGGATGCGTTGCCATCACAGAAGAAGCCGCTTGACGCGGTATCCGCCAAACAGAATATCAAAGAGCTCACCGAATTGCTTGAAGGCATGAGTCCCGAAAAGGCGGCCAGCAGAGTCGAATCACTGTCCGCAAATGGTGAAATGGACATGGTGGTCGATGTGCTTGTGCAGTTAGAACAGCGTAAAGCGACTGCCATTCTCGCAGCGATCCCCGATGGAAAACTCCTGGATGAGATTTTTGGGAAGATCACCAGTCGCAACAGTCAACCCAAGGCAGCGAAGAATTGATGCGGCATTCCTGACAGGCGGAACGCATAAGTCCTGTATGACCTATGGGACTTATGAGATCGTATCACTTTCTCTTTGCCGACAGTCCACTTTCAAGCAGAACAAATTTCATGGACACATTGAACGTTGTTGAAATCGGCCAGGATTTCCTGCTGACTGCCATGTGGCTCTCCGGCCCGGCGATTCTTGTCAGTCTCGTCGTCGGCTTGCTGATCAGCCTGGCACAGACGGTGACCAGCGTGCAGGAGCAAACGCTGTCGTTCGCTCCCCGCATTGTCGCGGTCGGCGCAGTGATGCTGCTGACGTTGCCGTGGATGCTGCAACAGTCGTCCGCGTTTACGATGCG
>JAYUVA010000338.1:0-6107 GCA_043754375.1 Candidatus Kuenenia sp.
AACGAGAGTCCGTCGTTTAACCGCGTGGGCATCGCCCCGCGCTCCTGCACCGACATGCATCGACATCGCAGAGACAAACAACCACCACTGAGCGCGGCCCGATGGGCACGCGGTTAAACGAGATTGCAGACTCGGCAAGCTCAGAACCCCCGACAAAACCTGCGTGAACCACAAATTACGATAATCCCCGGTTGCACGGGAGGCCCTTCTGCATCAAAGTATATCGCGTCATTGGAATACTTAGGAATTCTCCCCCAACAGGGCTTTCATGAAGATTCACGCAACATGTCCGGCCTGTCAGGCAACCATCGCTGTCGCTGCGGAGAATGCAGGGAAGCGGGCACGATGTCCGAAATGCGGCGGGGTGATTTCGATCCCTGGTGCTGCGGCGTCGCAATCCCCGCCTGCATCGCCGGGAAAGTCGCCGCCACAGGTATCCCGATCAGAACAGTCGCCGCCGCGAAGCGGGGCGTCATCAAATTCGCCTCGCAGCGATCAACCTGAAGCCCGGCCCGGAAAAGCCCGTCGAACCAATGAAGGCCAGGGCGAACGGCCATCAGAAAAAGGCAGACCAGCACCTCAGCGTCGGCGTAAAGAACCCGCTGCGGACGACGTTTGGTCTCAGCCACTCTCGAGTTATTCATCGCCCGCGATTGAAGAAGAACACTATGAAGCGTTTGGAATTCCTCCAAAACGCAGCCAGAATCGCGGCGAATACAATCCGCACACGGGACAGCGTGAAGTCGGAATTTACAACAGCTACACGGCACCCAGTTACAAAATCCCGCTGATCATGGCGGCGATCGGGCTGGGTTCGGCAATTCTGTTCGGCGCGGTTGGCCTGGCGTTTCCTCCGGCAGCATTCGCGGGCGCCGGGATCGGCGGGGTGATAGGATTCCTCCTCACGCTCTGGGGAGGACTCAAGATTCTGGGAAATGCATTTGAAGACAGCCCTGTGACCGGATTTCTGTATTTGATGTGTGGCCCATATGCGTTGTACTTCTTGTTCTCACGGTGGGACGTCAATCAGTATCCGTTTTTCATCAACTTGATGGGTACTCTCGTGTTTCTTGTTTCCATGGCGGTCGGCGGGCTCGCAGGGGCCGGAGCTGAAGCAGGGGCAGGGGCAGGGGCAACGAATTGACCCGGATTCGCCAGCTGCAGTCGAACCGACTCTGTTCGCTGAATGAGATTGCAGGCCCACGCTCCCTACGTTGTCCAGCGTCATTCGAAGCCAGGTAACTCCATGTCCAATTCCGCCAACGTCAACTCGGTCGATGCCATCCGTCTGTTTGCGGCGGCGGTGGCGAAGTTTCAGGAGGAAGCACGGCTGTGTCTCACCATGATGGATGCGCAGCTGCGACAGATTCTGTTCTGGCTGGAACGTGATCGACCTGGCTTCTGGAAGCATGAGATCGAAAACTGTATGCGGGAAGTGGCTGAAGCGCGCGTGCGACTGCACCAGTGCCGAATGAGGAAGCTGGGTGACTTCCGGCCGTCGTGCATCGAAGAGGTCAAAGACCTCGAGAAATCCCAACACGACGTTGAGTTCGCACAGAAGCAGATTCCCAACGTTAAACGCTGGTTCGGAGAAGCAACGCATGAGGCGGAAGAATATCGTGGGCGGGCTGCGCAGTTGACTCAGGCCGTCGAACGCGATCTCCCGCGACTGATGGCCCTCCTGGCGTTCACGATCGATCGACTGGAAGCGTACGCCGCAGTCAGCAGTCCGAGTGGTGTGCCGGAAGCGGCCCGCATGCAACAGATCAGCGCAGAGTTGGAGGAATTCCTAAAGACGGCGCACCAGGGCGAAGTCGTTGCAGAGCCTGAGACGCTGTAAAGACGGCAAGGGAATGGGGTAGGCCGGACCAAGCGGAGCGCCGTTCCGGCAGGCGTCTGGCGATTGCCGGAACGGCGCTTCGCTTGGTCCGGCCTACTGACTGAGACGATGTAAAGATCGTATGTACAATGGACATTCATGTCCGTCGCACGGCCACGAAACACTGTCGAAGCGAAGGCTCATGGTGGCTTGACCGCCGTTCGACAATGCCACGGGGCACGGCTAATATCTCGGACATGAATGTCCAGGCTACAGGAATCGCAGCACTTGTCATACCTACTCGCACGTGATCGATACCAGAGAGTTCTCTTTCTGTTTTTTCTGCTGTTCTTCACCGGCAGTTGTATCAATCCTCCGTATCGACAATTCCTGCTGATGCAGCATGTACCGACGGTGCTGGCCGCATTGTTGTTGGCTTACCTGTCAAACCGATTCGTCATCGGTCGGTGGAGTTTTTCGTCGATCATCCTGTTTCTTTGCCTGCATACGCTCGGCGCGCGCTATTTGTACTCATATACGCCGTACGACGTCTGGTCAGAAAAACTGCTGGGCGTCAGTCTCAGTGAAGTATTCGGATTCGAGCGTAATCATTACGATCGAGTCGTGCATTTTTCTTACGGACTACTGCTGGCCGTTCCCGTCCAGGAATTCGAACGTCGGTATCTCCGACTGTCCAGCATCATGTCGTCGTTGCTGGCCCTTGAGTTCATCCTTGCGACAAGTGCGGGTTACGAATTGCTTGAATGGCTGGTCGCCGTTGTCTTTACACCGCGCTGGGCGGAACAATTCCTCGGACAGCAGGGCGACATCTTCGACGCACAGAAGGACACGGCGCTGGCCACGGGGGGCGCGGTCATTTCTATCTGTGTGATGGCATTGGCCGACCGGTGGCGCAGAAAGTCAAGTGTTCCGCAGGAGGCCGTCCCGATACTCCAGGACCGTGAGCCGCAAGGCGCTAGCCGCGGGTAATTCGCCGGCAAAAACCGGCGGCTAGCGCCTTGCCGCTCACAAAACCACGGTATTCAGCTACACAAGTTTTTTCCTGCCGTTCGCCCAATAAAAAAGGCTGTCCAATGTTGCCACTGGACAGCCCGGGAGGATTGATCGAGGGATTACTCCCCACGATCAGCAGTGACTCCCAATCCAGCCATCCGTCCACGGAACGGACGAACCAAGGCGTTTCGGGACAACTGGCTTCGCTTGGAAAAGGGGTCAGGAACCAATCGTGCGAAGCACCCGTTGGGCCATTTGGCTATTGGTTCCTGACCCCTTTTCCAAGCCTGGCTCCGTTCAGACTTTCACGGACTTGACAGTCCGGATGATCTCCGCAGCAACCTTGTAAGGATCAGCGTTGGATGCAGGACGACGATCTTCCAACCAGCCCTTCCAGCCATTCTGGACGGTGGCGATCGGGATACGGATCGAAGCACCGCGATCGGACACACCGAAGCTGAACTTGTCGATCGTCTGCGTTTCATGCTTGCCTGTTAATCGCAGGTGGTTATCTGCACCGTAGACCGCAATGTGTTCTTTCACACGTGGCGCGAACGCATTGCAGATCTTTTCATAGGTCTCTTTGCTGCCACAAGTACGCAGCGCGGTATTTGAGAAGTTGGCGTGCATTCCGGAGCCGTTCCAATCGGTATCGCCCAGTGGTTTGCAGTGCCAGTTGATGGAAAGGTTGTACTTCTCGGCAGTACGCTCGAGCAGATACCGGGCAAGCCAGACTTCGTCCCCTGCACGTTGAGCGCCTTTCGCGAAGACCTGGAATTCCCACTGACCAGTGGCGACTTCGGCATTGATGCCTTCGATGTTGATGCCAGCCTGGATACACAGATCCAGATGCTCTTCGATCAGTTCGCGACCAAAGGCATTTTTCGCACCGACAGCACAGTAGTAAGGTCCCTGAGGAGCTGGGTAACCGCCAACGGGGAATCCCAACGGCAGATTTGTTTCGCGCTCCCACAGGAAGTATTCCTGTTCGAAACCGAACCAGAAATCGCCATCGTCTTCAATCGTGGCTCGACCATTCGATTCATGCACGGAACTATCGGCGTTCAGCACTTCCGTCATCACCAGGAACGCATCCATCCGACCGGGGTCCGGCAGGATTGCGACCGGCTTGAGCAGACAGTCAGAAGAGCCGCCCGGAGCCTGATTCGTGGAACTTCCGTCGAAGCACCAGATCGGGCATTCTTCAAGGGTGCCACCAAAATCCCTCACAACTTTTGTCTTCGCTCGCAGCCCTTGTGTGGGTTTGCTGCCGTCCAGCCAAATGTACTCCAACTTTGCTTTCGACATGCTCTGTCTATCCTCCCGGAAAAACCTGTAGATTCGCGGTATCGCTGGACGTCCACTGCAATCTCGTCACACGAGAAACTGTGATGAATTTTCAGCCCAACCTGCTCTGCTTCCCGCGACGGAAGCCGCATCCTTGCAGGAACTCACCGGGTGTTGCCAGACACTGGCAACCATAAGACACTCGCCCGCTTCGCCCCCGTCAGCCAAACGATCAGGAATCGGCTGCTGTTTTAATGAGCACATGTGCTCCGTTCGAGAGCACATGGTGGCAAATTTTCGTGATTATTGCCACCAGAATGGTTTTACGCATTCGCTGTTCCAATTGCACGCGCGAGGCTGCGACATGTGGAAAACGATTCAGGATTTCTCAGCCGTTGGTAAGTGGAACAGGCACTGGCTAAACTGTGGGCAGGTACGAGTTTCTCATCACGAGGCACATTTGGAAATGGTGATCCTTTATTTGTTCCTGGCGATCCTGCTCATTCTGATCAATGGTTTTTTTGTGCTGGCAGAATTTGCGGCCGTCAAAATGCGGCCTTCCCGACTCCGTGAATTGATGGATGACGGTGTTCGCGGCGCGGTGGCGGCGAAGCACGTTCAGGACAAGCTCGACGAATATCTGTCCGTCTGCCAGGTAGGAATCACGTTCACGTCGATCGGACTTGGGTTCGTCGCGGAACCGTCTCTGGTTGAGCTCATCGAACCGATCCTGAAGTGGACCGGATTCTTTCCGGAAGAGAGTCATGTCACGTTTCTGACAACTCATGCCATCGCGACCGGGTTGGGATTGTTGCTGGCCAGCTATCTGCATACGCTCATCGGTGAACTCATTCCAAAGTCCATGGCCATTCGCCGCACCGATCGATCGGCTCTGCTGACCGCCGCACCGCTTCGAGTCGTACGTACATTGTTCGTCATACCGCTCTGGGTTCTCAACGGATCGGCCAATGTGCTGCTCAGGTTGATGGGGCTGGGTGGTTCAAAGCACCAAGAAAACCACAGCGAAGACGAGCTCCGCATTCTGCTGAATCAGTCTCAGTCCACCGGCATGATGACGTTTCGGCGCCTGCTGTTTCTGGAGAACGTCTTCGACCTCGGTGAACTGGTCGTGCGGGATGCGATGCGACCACGTTCGCAGGTGCGCTGCATGACGACGCAGAATTCATGGGAGGAGAATCTTCAGATTGCCCGGCGCTATCGATTCAGTCGTTACCCGCTTTTGGATGAAGGTGCTGCGAATCCGATCGGAAGCGTGCATCTGAAAGACGTGTTATTTGTCGGCGAACATGGAAACGATCTGAAGGCGTTGTTGCGGCCATTGCTGACCGTCACTGAAACAGCCCTGCTGGAATCTGTCCTGGCCGAAATGCAGAAGAAGCGCATCCATGCTGCCATTGTGCAAGATGCGAAAGGTGTCTGGACAGGTTACCTGACGCTGGAGGATGTGATTGAAGAAATCGTCGGAACAATTCGCGATGAATTTGAAGACGAAGAGCCGATTCATCTGACTGACGCGCTGCTCGAAGATCGGGTGCATCTGCATATTGAAGCCGAGAGCACCATCGAAGCCGTTCGCATCGCGTTGTCTCGCATGAAAAGCGAATCGCTGCCGGTCCCTGCGGACCAGATTATTCGGGCCGTTGAAGAACGAGAGCGATTGATTGAGACCTATCTTGGCCGCCATCTCGGGATGCCACATGCACGCTTGCCGGGTCTGCAGAAAGCGATCGTGCTGGTTATTCGGTCGGAAAAAGGCATTCCGTATCGTGGCACCATCGAACGCGCTCATCTGCTGTTCGTGCTGTTAACACCGATGGGGCAACCGCGCGTCCATCAACGACTTCAGGCAATCATCGCGACACTGCTGGACGAAAGCGAATTCATCCCCGAACGCCTCCGCACCGTCCGCACCCCTGCCGAGGTCGTCGAGATCCTTCGCACCGGCGAACAGGCCACGCTGGATTAG
>JAYUVA010000339.1:0-8925 GCA_043754375.1 Candidatus Kuenenia sp.
TGACGCCGAACCGCATGAAGTTCCGGTGATCCGTGACGCTCTGGCCCCGCACAAGGACGCCTTGCTGGACAGGCTGTGGGCGGTGGTGGAGAAGCCGGAAAAGGGGAAGGAATCCCAACGGCTGCGGGCGGCGAGTGCGTTGGGGATCTACGACCCGGAGAGCGAGAAGTGGACGAAGATTCAAGAAACGGTCGGCAACGATCTGGTGGCTGTGCCAGCGGTGTATTTGGCGATGTGGATGGACTCGCTGCGTCCCGTACGGCTGAAACTCTTCACGCAGTTATCCGCCGTCTATCGAGATGCGACTCGACGAGAAGTGGAGCGGTCGCTGGCGACGGACATTCTCGCCGACTACGCCGCCGACCAACCGCCAGTGCTGGCCGATCTGCTGATGGACGCCGATGACAGGCAGTTCTCCGTGATCTACCCGAAGTTCAAGGAACAGGGGGAACGTGGCCTGCCCGTGCTGACCGGCGAGATCGACACGACGCTCCCGCCGGATCTGCCTTCCTCGGATGACAAGCGTGAGAAGCTGGCGAAGCGGCAGGCGAATGCGGCGGTGGGGTTGTTGCGGATGCACCAACCGGCGAAGGTTTGGCCGCTGCTGAAGCACAGTCCCGACCCACGGGTGCGGAGTTACCTGATCCATCGGCTGAGTCCGCTGGGAGCCGACGCTCAGGCCATCGTGAAGCGTCTGAATGAAGAGCCAGACATCACGATTCGTCGAGCTTTACTCTTGAGCCTGGGCGAGTTCAAAGAGACGGAATTTACGCCCGACGACCGGAACGCCCTGCTGCCAAAGCTCCAGGAGATGTACCGGACGGCTGACGATCCGGGCCTCCATGCCTCGGTGGAATGGCTGTTGCGACAATGGAAGCAGGAGGCGTGGCTGACTCAGGTGAACGACGAGTGGGCGAAGGACAAGGAGGGGCGAGAAAAGAAGATCGCCGAGATCAGGGAGTTGGTCACCAAAGATAAAAAGTCGCCGCCGCAATGGTACGTCAACACACAGGGGCAAACGCTGGTCGTGATTCCCGGCCCGGTGGAATTTGTGATGGGATCGCCGGTCACGGAAATTGGCAGGTACGAGAACGAGCTTCAGCACAAGCGGCGGATCAGCCGCACGTTTGCCCTTGCCACGAAATCGGTCACGCTGGAACAGTACCGGCAGTTCGACAAGGGCCACTCGGGGTTAGCGGAAATGACTGGGTCGAGCGACTTGCCATCCCGACGACTCGGCCCGGTGACTGGGATCGACTGGTATCAGGGGGCGAAATACTGCAACTGGTTGAGCGAGCAGGAGGGGCTGCCCGCCGAGCAATGGTGTTACGAGATCATGGAGGACGAGATCAAATTGAAGGCGAACTACCTGAGTCTGGGCGGCTACCGTCTTCCCACGGAAGCGGAGATGGAATATGCGACTTGTGCAGGAGCGTTGACGAGTCGCTACTTCGGAGAAACGGACGAATTGCTGCCGAAGTATGCGTGGTACAACAAGAATTCCCCAGACAAGACGTCGCCGGTAGCGAGGCTGAAGCCGAACGATTTCGGCCTCTTTGATGTGCAGGGCAACTGCTACACATGGTGTCAGGAGAGCTTCAAGGAATACCCTCAAGGAACGGAAGCGGCAGAGGACACAGAAGATGGACTTGAGATCTTAAGCACACGTGGCCGTGTATTGCGTGGCGCCTCGTTCATCAATCAATCGTCGCCCGTGCGTTCTTTCTTCCGTTTCAGCTTCCCGCCGCCGACCCGGAACCCCGTTATCGGATTTCGTGTTGCGAGGACTTTACCGCTTGTCTCCCTTACCCCTTTACACCCAGCCCTGTGAAGGTGTGTTTTGAGGCGATGTGATTGATATTTGAGATTCTGATGAGTTTGGCGAAGGTACAGACATCGGGTTAATTGCGTCCAGATTGAAGTTAGCAGAAGGTGACAAGGATGTTACTGACTCCAGTCAGTTCTTCATCAGCACCAAACCGCATGTTCCGAGCCGAAAATGGCGGCGATAATGAGTCCTGACGACATGCTGGAGGCGTTCCCGCATGCATCCCAACCCGGCATTTCAGGGGCATTTCAGCGGGCTGGAACCCGGTTCCGCCCAAAACCAGGTGCCATTAGGCTGGCGGCGTGCCGCTCAGCAAAACACAGTCACCTCGCAATTGACGCGGAATTGTCGCTGGCGGTACACTTTGAGCGAGGTTTCAGCTCAAAGACGGCAGATGGATTTGCCGTGCTGAATTCCGTATGTCAGGACGACTCCATGAGTGCCGCTCAATCTCCCCGTGACGTCATTTCTTTCGGCGACGTGGAACAGTTGCGTGAAGCCCGCCGAATCATTCGCCAGGAAGCCGATGTGCTTGGACGACTCGCGGACAGCCTGGACCCGAGTTTCTGCGACGCCATCCGCGCGATCCGCGCGGCGACGGGGTGTGTGATCGTCACCGGGATTGGCAAGGCTGGGTTGATTGGCCAGAAGATCGTCGCCACGCTGGCAAGTACGGGAACTCGTGCGCACTTTCTGCATCCTACCGAAGCACGCCACGGAGATCTGGGATGCATCGGGCCGGACGATGTGGCGTTAGTCCTTTCCAACAGTGGAGAAACGGAAGAACTTGTCACGCTGATTCCAACGCTCAAGTCGCTGCGAGTTCCCATCATTGCGATCACGCGAGATGATCAGAACTCTCTGGCGCGGCACGCCGACGTTGTCGTGCAGATCGGCAGGCATCAGGAAGCTGGAGAACTCGGACTGGCACCGTCGTGTTCCACAACCGCCATGCTGGCTTTGGGTGATTCCCTGGCGCTGGTGATCAGTCAGTCAAAGGGATTCACCGCGCGGGACTTTGCCGTTTATCATCCGGCCGGAAGCCTGGGCCGCCAATTGTGTCCTGTGAAAGATGTGATGCGTTCCGGGAACCAGTTGCGTATCGCGTCAGAAAACGAAACCGTGCGGGAAGTGATGATTCATCACAGCAATCCGGGTCGTCGTACGGGAGCCGTGATTCTGACGAACGAAACTGGCCGACTGACCGGGCTGTTCACCGACAGCGATCTGGCGCGAATGTTTGAAACCCGCCGTGACGAACAACTGGACCAACCGATTCGGCAGGTGATGACCTGCAATCCGATCACAATAGGTCCGGACGTATTATTACCTGAAGCGATACATCTGATGTCCGAGCGTAAGTTAAGTGAGGTGCCGGTGATCGACAAAGATCGCAACCCCGTCGGCATGCTGGATATCACTGACGTGTTGCAGAAGGTGGATGTGGCGGATCAAGGCAGCGGCAGTTTGGCAGGTTTTGGATCGCGAAGATTTTCTCGATCGGCGTAAATGGATAACTCGTTCTGATGAACGGTCGAGCGCTGGTCGCGTTGGTCAGCACTCGGAACAGCAGCTCCTTCTGAAGTCATGCCATGTCGCTGTCAACGATCCCCCGAGGTCCTCGAACGATGCTGGTTGGCATCGGCCTCGCCGCGTTGTACGTTGCGTACTCTCAATTGACCGGTCCGTGGCTGACGATTGAACAGAAGCCACATCGCGTGGTTGCGTCACCGTCCGCACCGCAAAACTCACCCGTGTTTCCGGAACAGACGGATCTGTGGCTCAAGGAAGATTCGTGGGTCAAAAACGCGAATGCACGGTTTGGTGACGGTTCGCGGTTTATGTACTTTCAGAATCATGAACTTTTCAACGAAGACCGGTCGATCAAAGTTGATCCGCTTGCAATGTTATGGCACGACGACAAGTCAGAAGTTCCATACACGCTGACCGCCAGATCGGCTCAGCTTGATGCATCGACACAGTTCAGACTCGACACCAACGAGTTCGGTGCGATCAGCAGCGGACAATTACAGGGCGATGTTCGCATCACGGGCCCCGATGGATTGCGAATCCAGGGTCGAACATTTTCCGTGTCGGACAATGCGATGAAGGTGACCACCAGCCAGCCAGTCAGATTCTGGTGGGGTCCGCACAGCGGAATTGCGCACAGTGGTGCAGAGATTGACCTGTTGTCGTCCGGTGAAGTGAAAAAGCAGGGTTTGATGTCCATTACAGACGTGCAGAAAATTCGCCTGTTGGGGCGCGTGGATTGTGACCTGTTCTTTCAGGACGACGAGGCTCGCAGCGAAGCCGTAAAACTGAAGATCAACGCTGCGAATGGATTCGAGTACTTCGTACCGACTCACGAAGCCACGTTTTTTGGTTTCAGTGACCGAGCCATCCGGAAGGACAACCAGATTTTGATTGAACGCCCTACGATCTCCGGCGGGCTGGATCGGCTGTTTTGCTCCAAACTGACGCTGCAATTTCAGCCCGCCGTGATCGATGCCGGTGAAAAAAAGAAGCGTTCTACGAGGTTGCGACTGGCAAGTATTCAAGCCGAAGGCACCAAAGTGATCTTCACGTCGCTGGAACAGAACGTAACGGCCACAATGAGTCGTTTGAAGTACCACATTGAAGAACGTGTGATGGAATTGTTTGGCAGCCTCACCGCTTCAACCGGCCGTCCAAAGCTCGTTCAGATCTATCAGAACAGCAGCATGTTGACGGCGTCACATGTCGTAGCGGTGCATGATGTGCACAATCTGATTCAGACGATTCAGTGTTTCGGACCCGGGCGGATTGAACCCTCTGATCTGCAATCCGCTCCGACACCTTCTGAAACGACAGGCTCGTTTGATGCTGAGTGGACGGAGTCGCTGACCATCCGTCAGGTGCCGGAGCAACGAGTCACCCTGAAGGGCACGGCAAAGATTACTCAGACGAACACCAACGCCGCGGAACCAGGAATGAGTCTGAACGGTGACGTGATTGAAATGACAGGAACGCCGGCATCCGACACGGCGAATCCTGCGAGCACATTACATGATGAGACGCAAAAATCAGGGATGGATCTCAGTCGAATCAGTCCGAAAGAACTGACGGCTACGGGAAACGTGGTGATGACTCACAAAGGCGTGACGGGCCACATCCTCAAAAAACTCACCGTAAGTTTTGCTGAAGAAGCGGCCGGCAGCGACTCGGAGGACAAGATTCGGACGGTCAGCCAATCGAAGCATCGAACGAATTCGACTGAAGCGCAGGGAACAACGGAGTTCTATTGCGATACCGCCAAAGCCAGCGTCAATTTTATGCGAAGAGCTGATCACAAGGCGAGTGGCAGTTGGAACGATGTGTGGCTGTTTGGCAAGGTGAAGATTGCACACACCGGCGTCAAAAAGGACAGTGACTTTGCCGCAGCAGGCAATGCACTTTCAGCGAAGTCCGGCTTCTCAGAGATTGGTGAAATCAGCCTGTTCGGCGATCCTGCTGAGGCGCGGCTGGCTACCCGGCGCATCGAAGGACCACGCATTGACCTGCGTGAACTTTTGAATGGAGCGACGGGTGTTGAACGCGAAGCTTCAGTGGTTGGCAGTGGCAGCATCCGGTTCGTCAATGAGAATGGTCTGGATGGCAAGCCCCTGGAGAAGCATTCGCTGGTTGAAATCTATTGGACTGATTCAATGACGTATTCCGGTCGCACGGCGTCATTCATCGGCAACATCCGTGCGGTGATGACCAATAGTATTGATCACAAAGTAGAACTGACATGTGCCAGCATGAATATCCGCTTCATTCAGGACATGCAGTTTCAACCCGGAAATCGACAGAAAAATGTGCTGCGGGCTGCCAGCGCAGCGACGGACGAGGAACATGGCCCGATTGAACAGATTGAATGTAACAGCAAGGTTGTCGTGGATATTGATCAGATGAAAAATGGCGTTGTCGAATCGCGAAACCATGCGGAGTTTTCTGATCTGACAGTCAACATGATCACCGGTGTCTTTGACGCAACGGGTTCCGGTAGTTCCGGAATCATCGAATCCACGCTTCCGAATTCAAAAGACACACCTCGCACCACGCCTAGCGCCGTTGCCCGTGCCAACACCGCTGTTTCAACACCGACCGATGCGTTTGTGTTTGTACAGGCCCGATTCATTGGCAGCATTGAAGGCAACTACAAGCAGCGGTTCGTCCAGCTGAAACAGCATGTTCGCGGAGTTTTCGGACCGGTGCGTCAGATGGGAGATCGGATCGTGCTGGATGGATTGAATGTCAACGAACTCCCGCCTAATACCGGTTCGATGCGCTGTGAGAATCTGTCGTTTTCGCAGATTGAATCCGGTGACAGCGAAGGGGCAGCTCAATTCTCCATGGTTGCTGAATCGAATACTGCGGACGGAGCCGATGGAACTCATGCGCCTTGTCATCTGGAATCGAACGAAATCTCTGGCGATGCCGACAAGATTACGTACGATTCGTCTAAACAGCAAGTCATCTTCCGTGCCGACAAAGGTCGCCAGGCCACGGTATCCTGGCGGCGAAAGCCCGGCGCTTCTCCAGAGACACTGAGCGGGCAGCAGTTTGAATACTATCGTGATCGAAATCAGCTGCGGGCCAGTGAGATTACAGGGGTGCAGGCAGCAGGTGATTTGAAATCGCCCGGAAAATGACTGAAATACCATTCGTTCGGCCCCACTGGCGCTAAGCCTTGACGTTACCCACGCCTTTGTGCAGTAGTTCACGAATTGCTCGGTTTCTTCGTACTCGTACTCGTACTCGTACTCGTGCTCGTGCTCAGCCCGCAGGGCGGTACTCGTACTCGTTCGGGCTGGGCATCCGAGTACCATTTCATTGAGCACGAGCACGAGCACGAGCACGAGCACGAGCACGAGCACGAGCACGAGCACGAGCACGAGCACGAGCACGATCGGTCGACAGTATAAATGTGGGTAACGTCAAGGCATGAAGCCGGTGGGGTCGCAATGATCCCAAACTTGATTCATCTACAACATGTTTTGAAAAGTAAACGTAGCTGTATGAATGCTGGCGATGATTGAGTGAAGATGCCATGTCGCGACCAATCAGTGGCAGGAAACAGGGGACGGGGAGACAGGAGAAATGACTGCCAATCTGCCGATACCCCGGACGGCTGTTGTCAGTCGGTCCGCATTGCAGCGTCGCTGGATGTTTCGAGTACTGGCCGTCGCCGTTGCCTCGATGACGGCATTCCTTCTGGCAGAGAGTTTCCTGCGGTTCTTCGTCCCCGACACCCGTTCGCCATATGTCTACGATGAATTCACCGGGACTCGACTTCAGCCCGGACATCAGTTCGTCTTTCGGTCGGAAGGGTATTCATTCAATCTGATCAATTCTCATGGACTGCGGGACCGGGAGCATTCAATTGAGAAGCCGACAGGCACTTTTCGGATCGCGATTCTGGGAGATTCTTTCAGCGAAGCATTCCAGGTCTCACAGGACAAGACATTCTGGGCCGTGCTCGAACGGGAACTTCAGGCGATGCCGGAGTACCGTGATCAAACGGTGGAAGTCATCAACTTCGGCGTGTCCGGATTCGGCACGATTCAGGAATGGCAAATGCTTGAGCACTACGCACGTGACTACTCTCCGGATCTGGTCCTGCTGGCATTCCTTCCCGGTAACGACGTCCGCAATAATTCGCGGCAACTGGAATCGGACCATCGACGCCCGTTTGCCAGGCTGAACGACGGGGAATTGCAGCTCGATTTTTCGTTTCGAGACGATCCGATAGAGAAGCGGTTTCGCGAACTGACATGGTCCGCATGCAAAGATCAGGCCATCCGCCGATCACGAGTGGTTCATCTGATCTATCGAGCGCTCGAAGACTTGCGTGCCCGAAACGAGATTGGGGCGTCGTTCGGTGCGGACGAAGGAGGCATCGACAGCACGGTATTTGCGCCTCCCATAAATGCGGCATGGAAGGAGGCCTGGCAGATCACAGATCGGGTTCTGGAAGCGATCCAGAAAGACTGCCATGAGATGGATGCGAAATTCGTCGTGGTGATCCTGAATAATTCCGTTGAAGTTCATCCCGATCCGGATGTCACTGCCTCACGTGCCATGAAACTCGGTGTCAGCGATCTGGAGGAACCACAGCGGCAACTCATCGCAAGCGGCGAACGCTATGGTTTTCCTGTGATCCGCCTTCTTGAACGGATGCGGGACATCGCTCACAGGGACAAGGTCTGCTTTCACGGTTTCCCAAACGCATCCCCCTCCCCCTGCACGGGTCACTGGAATGAGCTGGGGCACGAAACCGCAGGCAAACTTATCGCGAAAGATCTGTCCGAATTGTTAAGAGGCAAGTGATCTGTCGGGATGAAGAATCCGGGTCGAGTCTGTAGGCAGTAGGCTGTAGGCCGGACCAAGCGAAGCGCCGTTCCGGCAATCGCCAGAATCTATAAGTTGCAAACAGTCCGCTACCAACGCTGTTGCATCTGCTGAGGTGGAACCTGCATGGTGGGATTGCAGGTTGCCGGCGGCACATTCACGGGGCTGTTGAAGATCTCATGATAGACAGTGAACAATGCTCCGAAGGTCAGTGGCATGACCAGGAAGGCACCAACGTAACATGCACAGACGCCGAGCATTGCCACCAGATAGTGCACAAACAACATTCCGCACAATGGACCAAGGTTATGCCATGCCGCTCGCGCGCTCAGCGTGACAGATTCCCACGGCCCGGTTCCGCGATCAACGATCAGCGGAAACACAAACAGGAATGGAATGTAAATCAGCAATGACAGGACAAGGATTAATGGATACATCGTGAAGAAGGTTCCGATCAACTGTGCCTCATTGTTACCGGCGGTGGCGATTCCGATTATCATGATGATCATCAGCGGAAGCATGACTGCCAGCGAGCAGCCGAGGAGAATCAGCATGGCCAGCAGTGAATTTACGAAGACGTCGAAACCCTTGAACAAAGTCTCGAACCGCACCTGAATGCCATTCATGCGATACCTGAAACACAGGTACATTCCGCACATCATCGGCCCCATCATGATGCCCATAGGGACGATAGACCCGATCAGAACTCCGACAAGGCAGATCCC
>JAYUVA010000340.1:0-2957 GCA_043754375.1 Candidatus Kuenenia sp.
ACGATCACGTCCGGATGAACACCGTTTGTTTCAACGCCGAATTTCTTCGCCACGGCTTCGACCGCTGCGGTATCGTGCATGTCGCAGCCCGCGTGTTCACGAAACAGATCGGCGTACTTTTTGCGAGGCCACGGTGCTGTCAGATCGATGGTGTCACCGTCTTCGCCCCAGGGCATTTGCAATGTGCTGCTGATTGACTTCGCCGCATTCACCACGATCTGTTCGGTCAGATCCATCATGGATTTGTAATTGCCGTACGCCTGATAGATCTCAATCATGGTGAATTCAGGATTGTGAGTCGCATCGACTCCTTCATTTCTGAAAACTCGGCCGATTTCGTAGACTCGTTCAATCCCGCCGACCATCAATCGCTTCAAATGCAGTTCCAAAGCGATCCGGAGGTACAATTCCATGTCGAGCGCGTTGTGGTGCGTGACAAACGGACGCGCGGCAGCTCCGCCGGCAACGGCGTGCAGTACGGGTGTTTCAACTTCATAGAAATTCTGACCACGCATTGTCTGACGGACAGAATCGATGATCTTCGACCGCTGCAACAGGCGGTCCAGAGCGCCTTCGGTGTAAATCAGATCCAGATAGCGTTGACGAACGAGTGTCTCTTCGTCTTTCAGCCCGTGAAATTTCTCCGGGGGCTGCGTAAGCGACTTGCACAATACCGTCAGCTCTTTCACAAACACGGAGACTTCACCTGTGTTTGTGCGACGCAATACGCCGTCGATGCCGATGATGTCGCCGTCATCCAGCGCGCTCATCAGCTCCCATTGTGGTTCCGTCAGTTCGCCTCGCGAAAACAGCAGCTGAATCCGTCCGGTTTGGTCCTGTAAGTCGATAAATCGCAACTTGCCGGCTTTGCGGCGTCCACGAATACGGCCCGCGACTCGAACCGTGTCGCCATCCATCCCGGATTCAGCCGGACAGCGCTCGCGAACACCAGAAATCGCTTCGTGATTGTCGAAACGCTGCCCCCAGGGATCATGTCCCAGAGACTGAATTTTCTCCAGCTTCTCCAGTCGAGCGAGTTCGAAGCGGTCCGGTTTTGTACCTGCGGTCATGAACACACGTAGCCAATGCGAGCCAGAATCGCAGCAAGAATGCGGTCTGTGGGCTCATTTGAGATTCGAGAGACGTTGAGTTTTCCGGCAAGTTGAGCCGCCGGTGAGATCGAAGCGGCGGATCTTGCTGGAAATCACCGTTTTGGTCAATGGCAGGATGAATGTAGGATGGACATTCATGTTCGTCGCACGACCAGAAAACATAGTCGAAGCGGAGAATCGTGCATTTCTGACGTCCATTGCCAATTCGATGTGTCTCGGTGACGAGTCGGACAAGAATGTCCAACCTACTGGACGCACCATTGCAATTGCACCCACCTCAACGCGACAATGCAATGTCCGCAGATCAAAATCCCCGCCCGCTCTCAAAGCAGGTTCTGAGAATGCTCATACCTCGCCGATTCAATTTGACGACTTCCCTTTTTTGTTGCAGCGGAATCCTGCTGGCATGGTGGGCTTTTTGCAGCGATCAGGCTTCTCTGGTGGCTGCGATCGATGAACCGCATGCCGAGGTTACCGACGACGACGACAAAGCGACGTTCTTCCGCGAAAAAGTTCTACCGCTGCTCGAATCGCGATGTTTCGAATGCCACGGGCCGGACAGTGAAGCGAAGGGCGATCTCAAACTCAGTTCCCGTGCGACCATGTTGGCAGGCGGTGAAACCGGGCCCGCCGTTGTCCCGGAAAAACCCGATGAAAGCCTGCTCATGCAGGCAGTGCGATACGAGGCCCTGGAGATGCCACCCCGCAGTCGGATGCCCGACGAGGAAATTGAAATTCTGAGTCAGTGGATCACCGACGGCGCCGTTTGGCCGGACGAAGGCACACCCGATGCCGTCGAGAAACCAAAAGCTGCATTTCCACTCCAGGAACGCATTGCTTCACACTGGGCATGGAAGAAAATTGAACGTCCCGCTGTCCCTTCCGTCAAGCAGGCCGACTGGCCCGTCAGTGACACCGATCGCTTCCTGCTGGCAAAGATGGAAGAGGCAGGAATTGCCCCGGCTCCGGATGCAGATCGCCGAGCGTTGCTGCGAAGACTGTACTTCGATCTCGTCGGATTGCCTCCAACGATCGAACAACAGGATCAGTTCTTCAATGATCCCGCCGAGACACCGGTCGCGATGGAAAAAGTGGCTGACGAACTGCTCAGTTCGCCGCAGTTTGGCGAACGCTGGGCACGGCATTGGCTGGACCTTGTGCGGTATGCCGAAACACTGGGTCACGAATTCGATTATCCTTTGCCGTATGCATGGCGATATCGCGACTATGTGATTCGAGCGATCAACGCTGACGTGCCGTACAACCAATTCGTCCGCGAACACATCGCCGGCGACCTGATAACCGAACCGCGTCGCCATCCGGAATTGGGTTTCAACGAATCCATTATCGCCACTGGATTCTGGTATCTCTGCGAAGACAAACATGCGCCGGTGGACGTCAAAGGCGAAGAAGCGTCACGCATCGACAATCAGATCGACGTCTTCGGCAGAACCTTCCTCGGCCTGACCATCGCCTGCGCCCGTTGCCACGATCACAAGTTCGATGCCATCACGGCGGACGACTATTACGCATTGTCCGGTTTTCTGCAGAGTTCCCGGCGGCGCGTGGAATGGATTGATTCGAATGGAGAGACCAATATCTTGCTGGATCAGCTGAAGGCGGAAAGGTCAAAGGCTTCGACTGCATTGAACGCCGGTGTGGAACAAATCCGCGTTGATGTCCGCGAAAAGCTGCTCCTGCGGGCAATGGGAGAACAGGCGGGACGCGACGATGATCTGATTACCGGCGATCGAGTGCCGAGACTGAAGGAACTGTTGTTGGATCCGAAGTCGAAAGACCTTTCGAATCCGTTGGCTCTGTTGGCAAGCGTGGTTCAAAAACCAT
>JAYUVA010000341.1:0-3996 GCA_043754375.1 Candidatus Kuenenia sp.
TGCTGGCACAGGTTTCGTTCTGAGTCGTGAACGGTCTGGATCCCAGGTGGCATTCTCGCTGCATAATTGCAGGGCAGATTCCCAACAACTCAGCGGGCCGCCGTTTTTTAAAGCCGTGTGGCCCTGTTGGTGAAACACAGGTTTCGATGGTGCTGCCCCCAATTCCGGAAAAATCCCGTGGCACATCATCCATGGATTCGCAACAATACGGCAGTCCGATATGCTGACGCTTGAAAAAAAGAGGTCAGACGCTTGAAAAAGGGGTCAGGAACCAATAGCCACATGGCCCGAAGGGTGCTCCGCACTATTGGTTCCTGACCCATTTTTTCAAGCTTCGATTCAGAACTTCGACCGCGAGATACGTTCCTATGTCAGACACTGCTTCTCATGCAGCCACCACCCCTGAACATGCGGCAGAACTGTTTTCGTCAGTGGAAATCGAGCAGTTCGGTGCCGACGACGTAACAGCGGGCGGCGCAATTGGAAAGATGCTGTCAGCACTGTTTCTTTACACAGTGTTTGCGATGGGCATTGCTGGCTGGTGGACATATTCGTCAATCATTGCCGATAAAGCAGCCACCGAAAGTAAGCCCGGCAGTCCGAGAGACGTTGGCGATCATAATCACGGCGCGAAACCTCACTGAGGGTTTTCACTCGGAGAATCCGGGAGATGTACTCTTGCATAAGGGGTCTCACGCAACTGTCTGTGTGAATCCGCAAGCGTGCGTGCAGAATCGCTTCTGTGCGCGAGGCTACCTGGAAACCCCCAGGGGATATGCCCGCATTTCGATCGCCTGAACTGAATTGTTTTCCTCTCGATAATTTTCAATCCGGCCCCTTCCCGAAGAAATTTGTGTGGCGGTTGGTTTCAGACACCCGGCAGATTCGCCCCAAACGCCATCCGCGGAATGGGGCTGGCTGCGGGTCACTTTGAAAACTACAGGCTTCAGCCTGCCAGTGGCAGTTGGAGCTTTGGCTATTCCCCTGGCAGACAAGGGAGCGTTAACGGCGCTGCAGGCGATGGATTCGAGTGAAGGAAGCAACGGAACATGATTCAGCCAATCTCAGGCGTATTTTGTCAAGAGATCAATCTGAAAACCATCACTTCAGCACCAAATTCTGAAGAGTTGGCTTTTCGAAGCTGGCAGTCCCGTCGCGACGGAGCGCGGCAGCAGATCCGTCGCTTGTCGCGTCGCGAATTTCAGGTCGTCCAACTGGTCTCAAGCGGTCTGGCCAATAAAGCCATCGCTTTAGAGTTGGAAATCAGCGTAAAGACAATTGAGAAACATCGCGCGAACGCAACTCGGAAACTTGGCGTCGGCAGTACGGCAGAATTGGTTCGGCTGGCGGTGCTGGCAGACCACGAAGCAGAGATCCCAAACCGGTTTTCAAAGCCTGACGATCACGCAATGCTGTCAGGCGTCAATGACAACTGAGGGATAGCTTTGCGCGTGCATTCTTTTTCACGGGATTTTTTCGTTTTCGCCCTGGTTGCTGGTCTCAAAGACCGACGGTTGTACACTGTGCCACAGAGCGTGAGAATGTTGCCATCCCGTGATTCTGTAAAGTGCTCCGCAACCGCCGCCCTTGAGTAAATTCGCCATGCCGTCTCCCCCCGTCGTACAGTATGCATCGCGTACCGATGTGGGAATGCGCCGTTCGGCTAACCAGGATTCACTCGCCGTGCGACTGTGTGCCGACTACGACGAATGGCATCGCTGCGGACATTTGTTTGTGGTTGCCGACGGAATGGGTGGCCATGCCGTCGGCGATCTTGCCAGTCGAATTACGGTCGAAACGTTGCCCCATGCGTATTTCAAGCAGGATGCGCCATCGGTTCAGACCCGCATGCGGCAGGCCATCTACGCTGCGAACAAGGCGATTAACGATCGCGGCCGGGAGAATCGCGAATTTGAAGGCATGGGAACAACCTGCAGCGTGTTGAGTCTGGCAGAAGACGGTGCAACCATCGGGCATGTCGGTGATAGTCGCGTTTACCGAGTCCGTCGAGGTCGCATCGAACAATTGACGTTTGATCACAGTCTGCAGTGGGAAATGATCCGGCTGGGACGAGCGACCGTAGACAATGTTGAATTGTTTCATCCACGAAATGTGATCACGCGCTGCCTTGGACCAGATCCACTTGTGCAGGTTGACATTGAAGGTCCGTTTTCTGTCCAGGCAGGTGACCATTTTGTCCTGTGTTCAGATGGACTCACAAATCATGTCACCGATGCAGAGATCGGGCAGTCAGTGGCTTCATTGCCGCCAGCGGAATCTTCCCGGCTGCTGATCAATCTGGCAAACTGGCGCGGGGGCTCAGACAACTCCACGGTGGTCGTCATTGGAATCGACAGCTATCCCGTGACGGTCGAACAGCAGCCTGCTGAACCGCCTGGGACACCGACGCTGGACAGGACGATGGACATCCCCGGCGAGCGGTCAGGTGTGCCTCAGATTTTGCTGGCTGGAACTGCCGTACTGTGTTTGCTGGCAGGGATCACGCTGGGAGTGATAGAGAAGTGGATTCCGGCAGTGATTCTGGTGGCAGCGTCGGTGCTTTCGTGGCTCATTAGTCGGCGGATGGTAAGCAGGAAACCGGCGGCGTCTACCGAAGATTTCTCGACGGGTGCGGCGGCACCCGTGGCCACCGGCGTGTCGATAGATTCTTTGACAGAGCAGTCTTCGTCCCGGCCACCTGTCCCAAACACGGCATTTAATCCCAGGTCGCCCTACCGGGTCGTGAATGCCGCCGTCTCCGATGCTTTCTTATCGTATCTTGCGGAAGTCCAGAGTGATCTTGTGCAGGCCGCGCGAGACAGCGCATGGGACGTCGATTTTCAGGAAGTCACCACGTTAAGCAAACAGGCGACTGCCGCTCAACAGTCAGGGAAAACCGAGCAGACGATCAAGTCCCGGGCCAAAGCCATCGACCTGTTGATGCGTGAGATGTATCAGCGGTCGCGATCATCGTAAGACTTGGAAAAGGGGTCGGGAACCAATAGTGCGCAGCACCCTTCGGGCCATTTGGCTCTTGGTTCCTGACCCCTTTTTCACGCATCTGCAGGCCGAATCGCTCTGGCGACTTTTGCGCTTCGCCGATAGGATACCGAATCGCTACAGGTTCAGGCTTCCGAGAGATCAGATGATCTGCGGCAGAATCCGTCCGGCAGCATTCAGGTCGGGACGTTTAAACGGCAGGGAGGTCGGCGTGTTTTTGTTTCGCAGCATCCGCAGACGACTGGTGTCGTTATTCGCTGGCGTGATGCTGCTGGTCATTGCGATGGCCGGTATCGGTGCCATGGGCCTGATGTGGCATCAGGAAGCCGTTGATGACCTTGATTTTCTGCTTCATCGCAGCCCTGATCGCAATCAACTGAGCCGCTCCGTTTCCAGGATCTCCGAGAGCCTGTTTTCTTCGCTGGATCCAAAACAACTCGCGGCAGTTCAGCAACAGCGCATGACATACCTCGCTCATGTCGAAGATGCACGAGAGTCGTTGCGGGAATTTCGCCGTCGCATAGAAGCGTTGCCGGCACCGCCAGAACTCACGGAACTCAATCGGCAAAAGCGCGACCAGCTCTTGCCGCGAATTGACGATATCTACGGTGAGTTTGACTATCTCGCGACTTTGGCAGAAGGATTGCATCCGGTCAAGTCGGCAGACGAGAAACTCCGGCAACTGGATCTTCGTTTTGAAGCCTCAAGAGCGGTGACCGGCATCCAGCGTTCCCTCGACAATCTGCCGGCCGGTTACATGACGGCGGATTGGGGAGAATTGTCACTGCAGAAACAGCATCGCCTGTCCGAACGATTTCTTCGCTGGCTGCTATATGGCACCGGCATCGTCGTGGCATTTTTTATCGTCATCGTGACATGCGGCCTTCGCTGGATTTCCATTCCTGTCCGTTCCATTGCGAAAGGCTGTACACGAATCGCCAACGGTGACACACGGTATCGACTGATACTTGCCTCGCGCTGGCAGGATGAATTCGC
>JAYUVA010000342.1:0-2853 GCA_043754375.1 Candidatus Kuenenia sp.
GCTGAAGTCCGTAAACAGCCCAGGTGCGAATCACGGGATTCATCTGAACAACGTCACGGGTATCATCAACAGCACGACGACGACTATTGTGGACTCGAATGATCCGGCCGCAATTCTGATTGAGAATATCCCGTCCGCGACGCGAAATTCGCTGATCCCGCAATTCGGTGCTCTTACAATCGAAAGCCTGTTCGACAACACCAAGGAGACCATCATCAGCTTGCCAGGAGACAACACTGGCATCATTCAGCCGATTTACACGCCACCACTGACAATCGTGTTTCCGTGATGGCTATTCTTCACGCGGTGCGAATTGACAATGGCGAGCGGCTGGGCGTGAGCCCTCCGGTACATCGCTTTTTTGTACCGGCAAGCTGACGCATGCCGCTCGCCAATTCTCTCACTCATGACCGCGTGGAGTATAAACGAGATAATGACGTATAATCTCAGAAGTCCCCAAGCACCTGACCGTCAGCCATGGTGGAAAGGCGTTCAAAGACAACGGGATCGATGTTTTCCGACACGAAACGCACTGAACCGTCGGCGAGACCAACGTTGACACCGCCAGTTGAGGGACCGCCGATTCCGTCCGGACCGTTGACATACGGTTTCTTCGTCAGTGGTCGAATCGTCGCGTTGCCGCCCGCAATCCATGAACCAAACTGCCCGGACGCCTCGCTCGTCATCATTGTGTTGGAAGTTCCGTCCGTGATGTCTCTGAAACTGGTCTTGCGATTGAAGGCGAACACTCCCGCGCGGTTGCTGTTTGCCGGAAGCATCGGTGCGTCTTTGCCAAGTCCGGCAATCCCCACATAGTGAGTTTCAGCCGCCCCGACCGAAACTGCCGGATAGCCGGGATTCAGGTAAACCGGAACTCTGGTCTCTGCAGCTTTCTTGTTGGATTCGTCATCCCATGCCTCTTCAAAATTGATCGACTGATGCAAAGCGGACTGCTCGATGAAAGGCAGGATCGCAGCCTGCCAGCTAAGTCGTTCCTCGGGTTTCAGCTTTTCATTCGGATACGTTCCGGCGGGAAAACCTTGATAAACATCGTGGAAGTTGTGCAGAGCCAGTGCAATCTGCTTCAGGTTGTTCTTCGATTGAGTCCGACGCGCGGCTTCGCGAGCCTGCTGGACGGCAGGCAGAAGTAATGCCGTCCCGATGGCGACGGTCACAACTCCGTTACCTTCGCCGATTCCACCAATGATCGGGATGCCTGGCAGCGACTGTCGCGACGTGATGTGAATTCCATTTTCGTCCGATGTCGTGACCGCCACGTTCGGGAACAGTGGCCGGACGACAAGTTCAGCCGGGGGAATGTCGGCAATCGTGATGGGCAAATCCATCCCCGGCGGAATGATGCGTTGTTCTCTCAGAGCGACCTGACCGCCAGCCATTATGATCGGTGCCAGCTTGATCAAAGCCTGCCAACTCCCTTGTGGGTCGCCGACGGTGATTGACGTAAATGACGTTGGCAGGGCGGCGAATGCCTCGGTCTGAAGTTGTGTTGGTTTCCAGGAGTCCAGCTTGCCGTCGATCCGGAGCAATGTCGCTTCGACCGATTGCGGCATCAGACCGGCGATGAGCCAGCCATCGTCGATCGTCAGTGCTCCCGCCTGAACCGGGCCGAATTGGAAGAGCATCAGTTCCCGGCCATGCTTCTGAGACCTGTGGACCTTGAATTCGCCGCGGGATGACTGTTCTGCCATCAACAGCAGTTTGTTGACGGATGTCTTAACTTTCTCCGCATCCACGACCTTGATCATGGCACCCATACCTGTGCCAAAGAAACCCTGATCCGGATCGGCGAACACGCAGGTGATATCGCCCAGTGCGGCGAACAATTCCGTCTTGAGATCGAAGCCAACGATCTGTGGCAGATTGTCCAGCACCTCTGCCGTCTGACCAGCAGCCGCAGGCGGTGCGAACGCCATTCCATCTCTCACAAGCTGTGTCAGCGTATCCCACAATACCGATGGTTCGACCCGCATTGCGTTGAAGCCGTTTGTGTTCACTGGCAGCGGCGGCAGATCGGCCAGCGTCATCGGCTTCTGATCGGACAGGGCCAGCAAACCAGATCGCGGACCATCGACTTCCACCGCCGTTTCCGACCAGAGTGCTTTGCCCTTGTATCCGTATTGTCCGGCGATCGTATCGACATTATGCAGCCCGACGGTTTTCAGCACGTCATTGATTGTCTTGCCGGAAGATTCCGGAATGGGCATCTGGCCGAATGTGTTCCGCAGCGACTTGAAATCGAGCCAGCCTACAGCTGTGGTTTCGAAATCTTTTGTGTCGTAATTGTATTTCGTCCACAGTTTGTTTGTTGTCAGATTCGGTGCATCGCCTGCGGCAACCGAGATTCCGGAGCTGACGGCATCACGGCCAGCAACCACGATCAGGTGTCCGCTTTCTGCCCACATGCCGACTTCGATGCCGGGCGAGTTGGGAATCATTGCGCGAGTGACGGTCCTGTCCTGAACTTCCTGCTGGTCGAATTGTACACCAGCAGCGCCACCGAAGCTGCGAACCAGTCCGCTAAGCATCGGTTCGTATTTCGCGGCCTCGTGCAGCACGATGGTCACCTGTGGAATCGAGGGACCCTGTGCGACCGGCAACGACACGGCAATCGTCAAACCATGAGCTTCCAAGTGCTTCATGGCTTCTTCGACTTCCGAATTTTGCTGCGATCCGGACATCTGCCCAACCCATTCAAAGACCTTTTCCACGACGCGAACCATGCCGGATTCGTACATGGATTCATACGCCGCCGTCTGCTCCCATGCGGCCTTGTGCTTCTGCATCCCGTCCTGCCCCGCGAAGAGCACCGTCCCGGCTGGAATCAACTCCTCC
>JAYUVA010000343.1:0-9619 GCA_043754375.1 Candidatus Kuenenia sp.
AGCCAGCAAATTTGTTTAACCCTGAGCCGCAGGCGACGGTTTCCGGTGACGCCGTCGCCTGCGGCTCAGGGTTAAACGATTCAAGCAACAGACCGCTCGCGCTTTGCGGCTCACAAATCTGGTATATCGGGACAGACTCCTGTGCGACATCTTGGTGGGTTTGTCCGGACGGAGTGTTTTTGCAGGTGAATGGGGAATGGATCAAAAAGTCAGCAGTGTTGACTATGTGCGTGTCGCCGAGCTGATTCCCGCGATTGCAGATGAGAAGGCGAATCTTGTCGTGATTCGGATTGATGCGGTTTACCCTCACGCCGATGGCTTTCGATATGACCTGACCTGGCCAGCCATGGAAGCGGGGACATATGACCTGGCAAAATTTCTAAGATCGACGGGGACACAACACTTTGTAGACAGGCGGCAACCCATCGTCGAAGTCGGACGCAGGAACATCGCTGTCAATCACGCAGGAACACATGCAGCAGAAAGATTGATGGCAGAAAAATGAATCGCAAAAAGACATCAGTCGTGGTCTGCATTTTTCTGCCACGCATTTTTCTGCCAGACCTGAGTGCCGCAAACAGACGTCTGAAAATGTTCGCGGGTGAACAGGAAATTAACTGCTGGTAACCCAGCACGGGCTTCGTTCGCAACCCAAAGTGACAAACGTATGGAACACTGATCGACGCTGATCTGCGCTGATCCACGGAAATCACACCATCAGTGAAGATCAGCGTCGCTTCGCGTTCCCCGTTTTTGCGTCCCAGGATCTGCGCGCCGTGCGAAGATTTTGAACGTGAGTAATACGAAGGGCATTTTCCGCGTGGCGGTCATCAGGAAACTCGCATTCTGCGTGCCGCTCGAGACAATAGTGCTGTGCCCCCCGTTATGCGCTGTGCAAGTTGATTGCAGCGCAGAGCAAGGGGACGCGCGACCGTTGAGTGAATTGAGCCTGACGCAGACGCTTGACGAGCGCGCAGCAAAAGACGGGAAATTGAGCCTGGAAGTGAAGGCCGTCGGTCGAGGGCTGATTCCACGGCTTGAAGATCTTGTGGATCTGAAGTTTGATGATTTCGAAGTGACCAGCGTCGAGGACAACAAGTTGTCCATCTCGAAGTTTGACCCAGACAGTCCAGAACCCGCAGTTCTCTCTGAGCATCTCTGGACTGTTTCCCTCAAGGATCGCCACGACGCCAGCAACCGAAAAGACCGCACGTTCCAGTTTGCAACTGCCCAGGTTGAACCCAAAGAAACGTTCTATCAAAGATATGACGATGCTGACCTGAAGGCTGTTGAACAGACAGTTGTGCTCGTTGAGAACTACGACACGCCAGTTTCACCCGGTTACAGGTTGCTCGCATCGGTCGTCGTGGGATTCTTCTGCGTTGCAGGAATTGCCGGATATTTTATTCATAGATCACGAAACTCAACAATCACACAGTCCACATCCGTGTGGCAGGTACCAGAAGACATCACTCCATTCAGCGTTTTGACGCTGCTGAACAGCATCGAAAAAAACAACGGGATGCCCGCACATGCTCATGCGGAGCTGACGCATTCGATCGCTCAGATCGAGCGCTACTATTTTGCGAATGATGCTGATCTGGTGAAACCGGATTTGGCATCCGAAGCACACACATGGGTCGGGAAAGCCAGATAGTTCGCCGATCAGGTGCCGCTGATGTCACACCAGACAGACTTTTAACCGTCAGGGTCGTCAATAAGTTGCTGCAGGCGTTCGGCGTGTTCGGGAAGCAGCTTTGCGATCCATGTCGCATCCACCAGTCCGATCGAGATGAAATCTCGCAGATGCGTGCGGTCTTTGTCGCGGAATGAATTCAGTTTCATTCTCACAAGTGCTTCCAGTGTCAGGACGTCGTATTCTTCCGCATGTTCGATTTCCGTGACTTCGGCCGATGGCGTGGCATACTGAGGCCGCACTTTTTCTCCCGCATACAGCAGATGCACGGCATTTCGAGGACTGCCGTCGGGGCCATCGATAAAGCAATCGACGCCCATCAATTCGTGGTGCGTAAACCCAACGGCTTCAAGAGCAATTTTCACAGCTGCGAAGTCTGACCGACGCACCAGAATATCCACGTCCTGCGTATTGCGAACCGCCGCTCGATCCACGCGCGCCACCCACGCGGCGACGGCGTTGCCTCCGGCGACGGCATACGGGATACTGGCAGCACGCAACGCAGCAGTGGCGCGTAACGCTCGTTCACGCACGGCTTCCACGGCTTCAATCATCCTTTGCCAGGAAAATGGTTTCAGCACAATGGACAATGAACTGGCTCCACCATCACATCCTCTCCAACCCACGACCGGAGAGATTGTACCCGTCCTCTGTTGTGATGCAACGCATCGTACCGGTGGTTGACGCCCGATCGCTTGCCAAACACGCGATCCGAGTGTCATGACTGTTGCCGCGAGGGTTTTCCCTTGTCGCATGCGGGGCAGCACTCGAAACGCCCTCGCTTTGGTAACTGAGGCAAGGTTTGCGGGATATTCTGATTGTAGTGACCAGCCGTTGCCAGCCGATGCCGACGATATGGAGCCTCTCAATTCACAATTCGATCTGCTTGGCCGCCTCATTGACGCCACCGAAGTGCGTCATCGAGCGATCAGCAACAACATCGCAAATGTGAATACGCCCAATTACCGGCGCATGGATGTTGAGTTTGAAGAACACCTGGCGCGGGAATTGTCGGGTCCGACAGGCACAAATGGTAGTTCCAGGATGACGGCAAAACCGGAAATGGTGCTCACGCCGGGGCTAACGGCTCGAGCGGACGGGAACAACGTGGATATTGACCGCGAGATCGGACAATTGAATAAGAACGCGATGCTGCAACAAACGTATGTGCAGTTGCTCAGCACCTATCTGGAACAAATGCGTCTGGCCATTCAGGGCTGATTGGGCTTTAGAAAAGGTGTCAGGAACCAATAGCCAAATGGCCCGTAGGGTGCTCCGCACTATTGGTTCCTGACCACTTTTCTAAGCAGGTGATGCTGAATTCAAATCGTACCCATGGGACAGGAGGCCCGGACATGTCAATGAATCAAATCCTTTCCGGAATGGATATCAGTGCATCCGGGTTGACGGGTGAACGTCTGCGGATGGAAGTCGCGGCGAACAACATTGCCAATCAACACACGACAAGAACAGCTCAAGGCGGTCCTTATCAGCGGCAACAAGTGACATTTGCGTCGGCGATGGATCAAATCGTGACACCCGGCGACAGAATGACCCGAAACGGCGCAGGGGCAGGTCATGATCTCAGGGGTGTGACGGTCGTTGGTGTTTCCAGCGATACGACGCCCGGCGAAAGCATTTACGATCCGGGACACCCCGATGCCGATGCGACTGGCTATGTGGCGCAATCCAATGTGAAACTGCCGCACGAAATGGTTGATCTTGTGACTGCCAGCCGCGCTTATGAAGCCAATCTGAAGTCATTGGAAACATTTCGTCAAATGGCCGAGCAGGCTCTGTCTCTGTTGAGAGGTCTGCGATGATGTTAACGCCGTCAATCAGTGTTCCTTCAAGTCTGCCGCAGTCGTTTCAAAATCCTGTGCGTGATGCGAAATCTGCAATCGGGGGCGCCCCGTTTGCAGATATGGTCAAAGGGCTGATTACGGAAGCGAATCAGGAACAGCTCAAATCACAGGACGGCGTTCGTCAACTGATTGCGGGAGAAACCGACAGCATTCACGATGTTGTGCTGACAGCATCGCGAGCGGATCTGGCGTTTCGACTGATGATGGAAATTCGAAATCGCCTGATCGCGTCGTATCAGGAAGTGATGAGAATGCAGGTGTAAGTGCGTTGGTCGAACGTCTGGTCATGAACTCTGTCAAAGCGGCAGAGCTGCGGCGAATGCACAAAGGACTGAACAATGGCTTTCTGGATCACGTTACGAGATCAGCTATTTGCTCTGTGGATGCGTTGGACGCGCGCTCAACGAGTTGGATTCTCGGCGGCGGCAGTGGCGTGTGTGTCGGCGATCGTCGGCACCATGATCTGGGCCGCGCAGCCGGATTACGTCGTGATCGCCGGTCAGTTGACGCCGCAGCGGTCGACAGAAATCGCAGGCATTCTGGACACTGAACAGATTCGATACAGCTTGAATTTCTCAGGCTCAGCCGTTTCCGTTGCCAGCAGCGATGTGGCAAAAGCCCGGATGGTACTGGCAACAATCCTGAGCCCGGAAAATGAAGCGGATATGCCCGTTGCCGGTCTGTTTCCCGGGTCTCCCGGCGAAGAAGAAGACCGTCGCCGTGCGGGTCTGGAAAAGCAGATTGAACGTGCCATCAAGCGCATCCGCGGAATCGTGTCGGCAACCGTCAAAGTGAGTCGCCCGAATCCCAGTCCGTTTATCACGGATCAGTCTCCTGTCACCGCCGCAGTCGTCATCGAACCCCGCGCTGGCGATACGATTTCGGCCAGTACCGCCAACTCGATCATGGCGACGGTCGCGGCTTCGGTGCCCGGCCTGACAACTGAGAACATCGTGATGACCGATACCAACGGGCGACAGTACGGTGGCGGTACCGGGATGGAGAGCGAACTGGCGTATCAGATCAACTATCGGCAGCAGAAAGAAGCCTATTTCGTGTATCAGATCGAAAGTCATCTGAACCGAATTCGAGGCGTTCGGGCGTCCGTCATCGTGGCAGCGGAGATCGACTTCAATAAACGCACCCAGACCAGCAACAAGATTGATACGGAAACCAAAGCAAAAATCTCGTCAAGACTCAATTCAGTGATTTCAAAAGGTCCAAAAGTTTCTCCGGTCAGTGGTGGTGTTGGTGCTGTTGGTGGAGGTGTCGGCGTTGCCGGGGGAGCGTCGAACACTCCCGCCGGTCCCAAACTGCCGGAAGACAATACGGGAAGTTCCACGACGGAAGATATTGACGAAACCTTTGCGTACCCGGAATCGCAGGAAACGATCACGTTCATCGGCGGCGATATCCTCCGCCTGAGTGTTTCGGCGGTCGTTGATCTCACAAATGCCACGGGAGCGGCATCTGACAATCCGGACAACACTGCTGCCGCTACGTCCACGGTGGCCGCACTCACAAAAGACGACATCGAGAATCTGATCAAAAGTGCTGTCGGATTCAGCGCGACGCGCGATGACCAGATTGAAGTGACACTTGCGGCCCTGGAACCAATCGAAACGAATGAGCCGGCGATCCCTGGTTTCATGTGGGAGAAGTGGCAACCGTTGCTGCAGTCAGTGTCTCTGGGTTTAGCGGCCACACTTGCATTCTTAATCGGCATGATGCTCATGAAACGCATGAAACCGATCGTGATTACTGAAGCGGCAGGGAAAGGTATTCCATTGGCGGACGCTCGTCGACTGGCCACGATTTCTCAGCAGGCAAAGGCACATCCGGACGTTGTTGCCAGCATTCTGTCAGCATGGCTCAATGAACAGGAAGCCAACGCGGCTGAAGGAAAGAATGCCACCTCCGCCGATACGCTCCGCACGCCGTCTGCTGTGGCCAGCGGGGCGTCCGGAGCGAAATCAATGAATCCGACCGCTAAGGCGGCTTAGACAATCTCCACGGACGGAAAATGGATCGCGAACGTCAGATATCTGAACTGCTGCAACTACTCGGCGACGACGTAGCCGACGTTGTCCTGTCCCGCCTTCAGCCTGAACGAGCCGCGTTGCTTCGTTCCGGAATGCAGTCCGACAAAACGCGCCACTCGACCATCGGGCGACAACGCGCTGTGCTGAACGACTTTGACCGTTTCTTTCAGTTTGCACTGAAGTCACTGCCACCGCAGACACTGGAAACCATGGGTAAGAAAAGTGCCAGCATGGTGGATACCGGTCAGGCAGCGAAACCCGGATCTGCGGACGCTGGCGAGACCACGCGGCGGGATTCGCCACCGACCACTGCGAAGAGCCTGGACTCCGACGGATCAGATCGATCCGATGGATCTCAGGCTGTGGACGCGGCGGGCGCAGCCAGCGACAACACGTCTGTTACATCCGAAAGGCTTTCGCCAGCACCGCCCAGGCTCACGGGAAATCCGCTGCTGGATCTGCAGACGCTGAGCGTGCATCAGCTTGCCTTGGCTCTGTCATCCGAACAGCCGCGAACGTGTGCGATCCTGATGAGCAATCTGCCGGCAAAACTGGCGGGCGATATCCTCACTTTGCTCAAGGCTGAAAGCCAGAAACTGGTCATGAAAGAGTTGACCAAAGAACAACACGCTCCGGAAGTTCTGATCGAACGCATTGCGAAGGCAACGTTCATGCGCGCCCAGCAGTTGCCGGCTGATCCCCCTGACATGCGGGATCATGCGGATCGGGTTGCCGAATTGCTGAGAAGTGTTCCGAAGGCAGGCCGTCGCAATATGTTGGCCGTCATTGAAGAGCAGGATCCGGATCTGGCTAAGTCATTGCTCACACGTATCTATCGTTTCGAAGATATTGCAGCACTCGGAAAGACGGTTGTGCAGCGGGTACTGGGCGAAATCGACAGCACAAATCTGACGACAGCCCTGTTCGGCGCAACGCAGGACGTGACGGACGCCATCTTCGCCAATTTGTCCAAGCGCGCCCGGCAGACAATTGAAGAAGAAATGCAGTTCATGTCAAACCTGACCGAATCGCGCATTCAACAAGCCCGCGATTCAATCGCAGAAATCATTGCAAAGATTGATATGGAAAGTGAATAACGGTCAACAGCCTGTTGACTTAAGCGTTTATGCACACACATCAAATCCAACTGAAGCGTTCACCTCGCACCGTCGCCGTCGGAAACAAGACGGTCACGATCGACGCGACGGCACGCGCTGACTACGCAAACGCATCCACAACGCCCGTGACAACCGCTGCTCCCGGAAGTCAATCGATATCAAGACCAAAGTCGGCATCTGTCGCCACTGTGATCGCAAACCCCGTCGATCGTGCGGTGACCCCGTTGTCGCAATCCACTGCTGTACCGGTACTCTCAAGCAATACGCATGAAGTTGTCACGGCAGCAGAAATCGGCCTGGGCGGCGTGGATCCTGAGGAGATAAGTCGCCTGCAGCAATTGCTCACCGAAGCTGCGGAATCCGTCCAGGAGCTGCAGACACAGCACCGGCAATCTCTTGGCGAGATGCAGGAAGTCGCCGTCGAACTTGCTACTGCGGCAGCATCGTGGCTGGTCGGCTACGCGATTGATCGAGACATGTTTGCGGTCGATGACCTGATTCTGAAAGCACTCGAACATCTGGAACTGAATCAGTCGGTCAAGGTTCGGCTGAATCCTGCGGACCATAATCTGCTGCAGACTTTGCTGAGTGATCCCGTGAGCCGAAAGCAACTGGATCTGGTGTCATGCATGAAAGACGAATCAATTCCACGCGGTTCCGTCCGGGTTGAATCCGGCCGGAGGATTATGTTAACGGATATGCACACGCGGCTGGAAGAAATCCGCCGCACATGGATGGAGAAACTCGATGACTCTCAGATTGAACGTCGCGGAGATGGCTCAATTTCCAGGACACTGCGCCGCTTTCCGGAACGTCGGGAAACTGCGTAGCGTTCGCGGATTGATGCGGGCTGATATGCCCGCATTCGTCGGGGAGACCTGTACGATCGGGCTTCAGACTGGCGAACAATTGATGGCCGAAGTGGTTGGCTTCGATGAAACAGAATCGCAGTTGATGTGCTTTGACAGCACAGCCGGACTGCACCCAGGTCTCGAAATCACAGCGACCGGACACAGCCGCGCCGTGCCGGTCGGTAATGGCCTGCTGGGGCGCGTGATCGACGGCATCGGCCGACCAATCGATGGTCACGGTCCACTTCGCGTTCGACGCTGGCGATCGGAAACTGCTGCAGTGCCGGATGCTATGCAGCGCACCCGGATTACGGAACCGCTCGTCACCGGCCAGCGCGTGATCGACGGGCTGCTGACGATCGGTCGTGGTCAGCGCGTGGGTCTGTTTGCCGGCAGCGGTGTCGGTAAAAGTACGCTTATGGGGGAAATCGCCAGAAATGCAGCGTCAGACGTCAACGTCATCGCGATGGTGGGCGAACGCGGTCGCGAAGTGCGGCCCTTCATCGAAGACTGTCTTGGCGATGCAGGACTTGCACGGTCTGTCGTGGTTGTGGCGACGTCCGATCAGACCCCTTTGATGCGGATCAAGGCTGTACTCACAGCGGCCACAATCGCTGAGGAATTTCGTGATCAGGGTGCGCACGTGCTGTTCTTTCTCGACAGTCTGACACGACTGGCCATGGCACAGCGTGAACTGGGACTGCTGCTGGGAGAACCTCCGGGATCGCGTGGCTATCCGCCCTCCGTGCAATCGCTGCTTGCCAGCGTCCTTGAACGCCTGGGGTGCGGTGAAGTCGGAGCGATTACCGGACTCATCACAGTTCTGGTCGATGGTGACGATATGGATGAACCGATTACTGATGCTGCACGCGGGATTCTGGATGGTCACATTATCCTGAGTCGCAAAATAGCAGCTCAGGGCCATTATCCGGCCGTGGATGTGCTGCCAAGCGTAAGTCGCGTCTTCAGAGAAGTCACCTCAGATGAACATCAGAAAAATGCCACAAAACTTCGCTCATTACTTGCCACACACGCGGACATCGCGGACCTCATTCAGATTGGAGCTTACAAAGCCGGCACTTCGCCACAGGTGGATCGCGCTGTGCAGATCATTCCTGCTGCCAAACGATTTCTGCAACAGACTGTCAATCAAAAAACCAGCTGGCAGGAGACTCAGGCACAATTGAAGACCCTTGCTGCAGCCTGGCCGTGGTGAGCACCATGAAACGATTTTCATCACGATACGAACAAATTCGCCACTTGAGAGCTCAGCAGGAAGATGTCTGCCGCGCTGCAGCGGCGGCGCGTAATACCGAACGAGTGGTTGCGGAGGAACGTCGAAATGAAGTACGACAGTGGCTGGATGCGGCTTATCTTAACGCAGCACGCGATCTGGCAAATGGTATGAGCGGCGCGGTGCTCGGTTCCATGACCAGCATGATGGATCACGGCGCACAGACACTGCAGGCCGCTGACGAATTTCTGAAAACGGCCGAAGAAAATCTGAGGTTGGCTCTGCAGCAGCATCGTCAGGCTCGATCTGAATTGAAGATCATGGAAGAAGTGATCCATCGGGAACAATCTGAACATCGACGCGAACAACTGAAACGTGAAGAAACTCAACTGCAGGAACAGGCCTCGCAGGCTTACTACCGGATGCAGGAAATCAGGAGTGAAAAATGAAAAAAATCCTTGGCCTCGCACTGTATGCTGCAGTCATGTTCGGTGTAACCGCCGGACTTGGCATGTTCATGATGAACAAGACGGCAACGCATGGAAGTGATGTTGCGGGAAGCGGTGAAGAACAGGGCGATTCCGCACCGACAGATGTTGCACACGCCACCTCGGACTCGACAGCAGAGAAACCTGCGCCGTCGCATGTCCGGACGGCTGACGCTTCGTCGTCGCACGACGGAGGCCATGCCACGGAGTCCGGTTCACATGCGGCACCAGGAAATCTCAGCGATCTGCAGCTTCCCGTCGCCGTTCGCAGTTCGCCCATGAGTGTTGAAGAGATCGTCCGCATGGGATTGAGTCTGAAGTCGCG
>JAYUVA010000344.1:0-3380 GCA_043754375.1 Candidatus Kuenenia sp.
CGACGGTTTCCGGTGACGCCGTCGCCTGCGGCTCAGGGTTAAACGATTCAATCAACAGACCGCTTGCCGCGGGTAATTCACCTGAAAAAACCGGCGGCTAGCGCCTTGCCGCTCACAAAGACAGCGGCATTCAGACAGACTCCGCGGACTATTCCGCACAGGAACTGGCGTGTGATTTGCAGGTTCACGTTGTTTCCGGCTACTCTGCCGCACTGAATCCACTCCAGATATTTCTGTAAGCTGTCACCCCATGTCTGAAACGCAATTGTCGCCTCGTGAAGCAATCGCACTTTGTCGTCAACGTGAAATCCGTGCGATTGATCTGCGGTTTACTGATTTCTGTGGATCACAGCGGCATTTTACGATCCCGGCTGACCGGCTCACCGAGGAAAGTTTTGAACACGGTTTTTCGTTTGATGGCTCGTCGATGCGCGGCTGGCAAGCGATTCACGAGAGTGACATGCTCATTGTTCCGGAATCCCAGACGTGCTTCGTCGATCCGTTTATGAAATCGACATTGGCATTGCTGTGCAACGTCAAAGATCCGGTGACGCATCAGACTTATCCGCGCGATCCTCGCAACATTGCCCGCAAGGCCGAAAACTATATGCTGTCCACCGGCATCGCCGACCGGGCGTTGTTCGGTGCAGAAGCAGAATTCTTTGTCTTTGACAGTGTGCGCTTCGATCAGCGCGAACACGAAGGCTACTATTATATTGACAGCGTCGAAGGTCAATGGAATCGGGGCACCTCAGGACATCCGCAGGGCGGAAATCAGATTCGGCATCGCGAGGGCTACCTACCGATGCCACCAGTCGATACGCTGCAGAATCTGCGTACCGAGATCATGATGCTGCTGGAAGACAGCGGCATCAAAACCGAAGGCCAGCATCACGAAGTTGCCTCGGGTGGACAATGCGAAGTCGATCTGCGGAATGACACGCTGGTTTGTATGTCCGACAAGCTGTTGCGACTGAAGTATATTGTGCGCAATGTCGCCGCGCAGTATGGCAAGACTGCCACATTTATGCCAAAGCCGATCTGGAACGATAATGGTTCCGGGCTGCACATGACGCTGTCCCTGTGCAAGGACAATCATCCGCTGTTCGCGGGTTCCGGTTACGGAGGACTCAGCGAACTGGCCATGTTTGCGATCGGAGGCATCCTGCAGCACGCATCCGCCCTGCTGGCGTTTTGTTGTCCGACAACCAACAGTTACAAGCGACTGACTCCAGGCTTCGAAGCGCCGGTCAATCTGTCTTACAGTTATCGCAATCGATCGGCGGCCATCCGTATTCCGGCCAATTCCGGTGAAGAATCAAGACGACGGTTTGAATTCCGATGTCCGGACGCAGCCTGTAATCCGTACCTTGCGATGTCAGCAATTCTGATGGCGATGCTTGACGGAATTCAGAATCGCATGAATCCCGGTCGCCCGCAGGATAAGGATCTCTACGATCTGGCTCCCGAAGAACGTGCCGGTCTGATCTGCACACCGCCGTCACTGGACGCAGCGTTGAATGCGCTGGAAAGAGATCACGATTTTCTGCTGCGAGGCGACGTATTCACGCCCGACGTGATCGAACGCTGGATTCAACACAAACGGAATGACGAAGTGAACGAGATCAATCGCCGTCCACATCCTTACGAATTTGCGATGTATTTCGACTGCTGAACGTTCACTGGAGTTCTTCATGCATCGCGTGCTGGTTTTGGGAGCCGGAAAAATCGGACGCGCGATCGCCATGTTACTGCATTCCGCCGGTGACTTCGATGTGCTCGTCGCGGATGCGGACAGTGCGGCGTTGACAAAACTGCAAAGCATGGTGCCGGTCGATACGACGCTCGCTGATGCTGGCGATCCGGGACAATTGCGGTCGTTGATGCAGGATCGTGATTCCGTAATTTCCGCCCTGGTGTTTTCCGCAAATCCGGCAGTGGCCGAAGCCGCCGTGGAAACATCAACCAGCTACTTTGATCTGACCGAAGACGTCGCCACGACGCGCGCCGTGAGACAGCATGCGGAACGTTGTCCCAAAGGCTGTATTCTGATGCCTCAATGCGGCCTGGCCCCCGGATTCATTTCCATCGCAGCCAATCATCTGATGCAGCAGTTTCAGAGTCTGGACAGCGTCCATATGCGTGTTGGTGCGATGCCGCAGTTTCCCAGCAATGCCCTGAAGTACAATCTGACATGGTCTACCGATGGTTTGATCAACGAATACTGTAATCCGTGCGAAGCGATTCATGAAGGACGTCTGCTGGAAGTCCTGCCGCTGGAAGGGTACGAGGAATTCCTGCTCGACGGAGTTCGCTACGAAGCATTCAACACGTCCGGTGGTCTGGGATCACTGTGTGAAACGATGCAGGGCAGGGTTCGGGAGCTTAACTACCGCACAATTCGTTATCTGGGACACTGTGAACTGATGCGTTTTCTGCTGAATGATCTGCGACTTTCTGAACGCCGAAGTCTGGTCAAGGAAATTCTTGAGGCGGCCATCCCGGTAACATATCAGGACGTCGTCATAACCTTTGTGAACGTGTCCGGCATCAGGAATGGACAGTTCATGCAGATTACCGATGCGAGAAAAATCTACCATCAGGACGTCTTCGGACGGCACTGGAGCGCCATTCAGATTACCACTGCCGCCGGCATTTGTGCTGCGGTCGATCTGCACGCTCAGGGGAAATTGCCGAATCGCGGATTCGTGCGACAGGAAGATATTGTGTTTGAAGATTTTATGCAAAATCGCTTTGGACGGTACTACGCCGGCAGCGGCAGTTCATCCGACGGATCAGGCCGATCGGACCGATGAACGCCGATACCATTTCGCCAGGCTGACCGGTGAAACACCCAGCCGAAACGCCATAACACACGCCAGATTTGTCAACGTCGTCCGCAACACACCCAGTCGCTGCCAGCGGCGAGCCGACGTGGTCACGAACGCCGGTGCCAGGGCAATCCTACCTGCTTTCCGAAGTCGGCGGCAGAAATCATAGTCTTCCATCAGTGGCCAGTTTTGAAATCCGTGCAGGCTGAAGAAGTCAGGTGCACTCACAAAAATCGCCTGATCCCCGTATGGTAACTGCAACCAGCGCGAACGCAGGTTGGCACCGGATTCAATCAACCTTAACATCCAGCCCTTCGACCCGATGCACAGTCGGAATGCTCCTCCGGAGTTCCCTTCGCGAAGGGTCTGCCAGACGTGATCTGCAAAGTCATCCGGCAATTTGGTATCCGCGTGCAGGAACAACAGCACCTCGCCGCTGGCCAGTGCCGCACCGGCATTCATCTGCTTCCCGCGACCACGATTGCAGCGAACGACCGTGGCCCCAGCCAGGCGAGCGAGTTCCGCAGTCTGATCATTGCTGCCGCCGTC
>JAYUVA010000345.1:0-3874 GCA_043754375.1 Candidatus Kuenenia sp.
GAGATTGATGCGAACGTGATTGTCCGTGGCGTCGATCTGCAGCCGGGCGATATGGTGCCGGTCGAAATCATGGAGCGACAGGATTATGATCTGGTCGGCATGGTTGCCGATGTCGTGGCCGAAGAGACCGACGAGTAGCATGTCAAACGCAGATATTTCAACTCAGACACCTGCGGTTGCAGCAAAACGCAAGGCCGTGTTGGGTCGTGAGTCGCTCAACATGCCCAACCTAGTCACCGGGACACGGCTGCTGCTGTCGCTGGTGCTGTTCTCGATGATCTCAGCTGGCGACTGGTGGATCTCCGCCGCCGCGTTGTTTGTCTTCGCTGCCTCCACCGACGCGCTTGATGGCTATCTGGCTCGACGCTATAAGCAGATCACCGTTCTGGGCAGGATTCTGGACCCGTTTGTGGATAAAGTTATCGTGTGCGGGTCGTTTGTATTCCTGCTCGAAAAACAAGGGGCAGCTGATTCCGGAGTGAATGCCTGGATGGTGATCATCATCATCGGTCGGGAGATGTTTGTTTCCAGTCTGCGCGGCATCCTCGAAAAGGAGGGCAAAGACTTCTCCGCCAGCATGGCGGGAAAACTCAAGATGACACTGCAATGCGTGGCCGTCACAGCCAGTCTGCTGTCACTTTCCGAAACACTGAACTGGCCATGGCTGCCCGGCGTTCGCGATGTGCTGTTGTGGATTGCAGTCGGCGTGACAGTTTGGAGCGGATTGATTTACGTCATCCGCGGTTTTTCGCTGTTGCGGCAGGAGTAGGTGCCAGCCATTCAAAGGCAGGAGTAGGTGCCAGCCATTCAAACGGTCGGCAGGGGACGTTTCGCAGAATCCAAAAGGCCATGACCGCGACCGCAATCGACATGGCCTGTCGGCCACTGAGCCGCCATCGGATTGCCATGAATTGTGGTATCGGCAGTTCAAGAAACAGCAGAGACGCTCGCACGCCTTCCCACATCAACCAAGGCAGGGCGATAATGACCATCGCGTTGTATTGCAGAGCAAGCAGGATTCGACCGTTGAACAGGTGATGAATCGCCCGCTGGCAACCGCAGCCGGGACAGTGCAGGCCAGTCGCCCAGAAAAATATGCACTTAGGAAAGAACGCCTGCCATTCTCCTGTCGGGTTCGTTCGAAACAGGACGTATCCCAGGCAAACGATTCCTGCGACGGCGACCAGAAAGCCGCATCGCCGCAGGAGTCGTTGTGTCTGCATCAGTTCCGCGTTCCTTGAAAACATCAGAACCCAGGCTGGCCCTGTTGAGCAGCCATCCCGATAAGAACCTGGCCGACGACGACCAGAATGTTGACAACGATGCCAACGCCAATCGCAATATTACCCCACATATTGGCTTGTTCTGAAGCCTTCTGGGCACCGGCATAGTCCCCGGAATCCAGCTTGCCATTGACTTGTGCGGCAAAAACTATGGCGACGATTCCAAATGGAATACAGCAGCAGATCGTGGAAATGATCGCTTTCACGAGATGATTCGGAATATTGGGTCTTGGACCTCCCTGGCCCATTTGTCCTGGAGCAGGTTCTGAATACGGATTGAATGGTGTTTGGCCTGACATGACATGCGCCTTTCGAAAGCTCGTGCGACTTGAGGAATCTGTGGAGAATTTTGAAGCGAACCTACATGTTCGTTTCACCAGAGCGGTTCATATTATTTCCGGATGAAGCCACGTCGTGACTCGGCGGAGTCTTTCAGTTTTCGTTGTGTTATTGCATGCCTCCTACAATCAGCCCCATCGCCATAATCACCAGCCCGCCAACGATTGGCAGGATGCCAAGTCCGATGCTGATGTTGCCATACATGTTCGCTTGTCCCGATGCATTGGTCGCTCCGGCGTAATCGCCGATGTCCAGCTTTCCGTTAACCTGAGCTGCAAACACGATGGCGACAATCCCGAGCGGCAGGCAACAAAAACAGGTCGCCAGAATTGCCTTCACGAGGTGATTCGGAACATCAGGGCGGGACGACGGATTCATCTGTCCGTACGGCTGCTGGCCATACTGGGGCGGGGAGGAATATGGATCAAACGAATCGGTCATGCTGGCGGTCCAAATGCGGCGGACTTCGTTACGGAAGGAGATGTAGTTTCCAAACGCGATCGTTGCAAGCCAAGGGCGTGAGATATGTCCAATGCGACTTATACGACCTATCCTGACTTTTACCCGGAAATCCCGATCGCTGTTGCTGTCGCATATTCGCGAGCATGTGAGATTGTGAGCTTGATTTCAAAAATCTTTAACTGCTGGCTGATCTGAAATGCCTCACCGGATAACCGCACCGTTGGCTGACCCGTATGCAGTGAAACCACTTCAATATCGTGAAACGTGATCCCCTGCACAAAGCCGGTCCCAAGGACTTTGACAACCGCTTCCTTGGCCGCCCAGCGACCGGAAAAGCGAACGGCTGAATCACGATGTCGGTTCGCATATTCAATCTCGTTGAGCGTGAAACAACGGGTCAGAAAATGATCGCCGTGACGCTCGATCATCTTCCGTATACGTCCGATTTCAACGATGTCGGTGCCGATCCCGATGATCATGTCATGTACCCGCTTTGCGAACTCCGACGGTCAGCAACAGATTCGCCCACAGCGACTGATCTCCGGTCTGAATCGTGAGCACATGATCACGTGAATCGACGGCGTCATAAAACTCCCAGCGGGAGATCGGCTGCAATTCGATCGCCATTCCGGCATTCGACAGAATATTGCGATACTCATTCCAGACCGGCGGATCATGCGGCAGGCGATATGGATCATCGTCCGGCATGCCCATGGTGTTGACGGCTTCGATCGGGATGGCAGCCAACAGGACTTTCAGCACCTGCGACACAGACACCAGCCCCGGTGCCAGATTCAGACTGACGAGTTCTGCCTTGGGTCCGATCGCGGACGCTGCGGGATAGTTGCCGTCGGCAATGAGCACTTTGGAACTGTGTCCCGCGCGCGCCAGAACTTCGGAAATCTTTGGATGAATCAATTCGGAACGCAACATGAAGGAAGAGTCCAAACGAGGGAGAAAAATACTCGACTCGGAGAGTCAAGCTACATGAGCTATGACCGGAAGCAACGCCGAAAGGTTTCGATTGTCTGGCGCGCCGTCGTCAGTGAATCGGGAATCGGGAATGCTTCGGCGGAAGCGTAACCATCGTAGCCGACTGATGCGAGCGCAGAGGCAATTGGCGCGAAGTCCATGTGGCCTCGGCCAGCAGCCTGCCGGTTGGAATCCACGAAATGCACATGACCGATAAGCGCCCCGGCGGATTGTAACGCATCGGCGACAGATACTTCTTCGATATTCATGTGAAACAGATCAGCCAGCAGCTTTACAGACTTTGTGGCGAGCGGTCTCAGAAGCTCCATGCCCTGCTGCATCGTATTCGCCAGATTGGTTTCGTAGCGATTGAGCGGTTCGTAGATCAACATCGTGCCGAGCGATTCGGCGTGTTCGCCCAGACGCTGCAGTGCTTCTCGCAGATATCCCTGTGCAGTGGGCTGATCGACGACATCGTCCCATTTTCCCTGCATCGAACCAATAATGGCAGGGGCTGCGAAATCGGCACCGGCACTCATGATGTCACGGATGAAGCGTTCAGCTTCCCGGCGCCGCGATGAGTCGGCGTCGCACAAATGCAGTTTCTGAACCACCATCCCGGCGCCTGTGCCTACCGCTGCGAGTCGTAAGTTATATCGCTTGAGCAAGTCCGCCAGAGGCAGACTTCGGATCGCATCGGCCGATGGAGCAAACAATTCAACGGCATCGAAGCCAAGTTCTGACGCGATACGGCAGGCGTGCGCGACATCGTCATGAAACACAAACGGACCCTTCCGAGCCTGCTCAACGATGCTGAC
>JAYUVA010000346.1:0-7259 GCA_043754375.1 Candidatus Kuenenia sp.
TAAACTTGCTGACCTTTGGCCCGACCACGGCCTGGCAGTAGGGGTTGTCGGGATTCTGAGCGAAGTAGTCCTGGTGATAATCTTCGGCAGGATAGAAGACTTTCATTTCTTCCAATGTCGTCACAATGGGGTCGTCAAAATCGCCGGATTTGTCGAGTTCTGCGATGACTTTCTTCGCGGCTTCTTTCTGATCTTCGTCGTGGAAGAAGATTGCTGATCGATATTGGGTACCCACGTCGGCACCCTGACGATTCTTTGTCGTGGGGTCGTGCGTGTGGAAGAAGACATCGAGCAGCTGTTCGAGTTTGATTTCGGCCGGGTTGTACTCAATGCGGATGACTTCGGCATGCCCCGTGAATCCTTCGCAGACCTGCGCATAGGTTGGATTCTTCACCGAGCCTCCAGTGTAGCCGCTGACGACTTTTTCGACGCCCTTGAGTTTCAGGAACACGGCTTCAGTACACCAGAAGCATCCGCCGCCAAAGGTGGCAACTTTCAGCGGTTTCTTTACAGGGTCGTCCTTCTTTGTCGCGTCTTCGGACTTCGATTCTTTGTTTTGTGCAGCCTTTGATTTATCATCCATCGCAGACACCTTGTGCCCTTCCCATTCTGAGTGCTTCGCCGAATTCAATCTAACGAGTTGTACGCTTTCGGCATGTGTTTTTCAAAAGCTTCTGTCAAAATGGTCTGGCTTGACTGCGAACTTCGTGTTTCCCTCAGGAGTCCTGTGCATGTGTGGGCGGTACACGTTAAAAACTCCAAATCCCCGATTGCAGGAACTTTTCGGGCTGCAGGATCTTCCGCATTTGGTTCCCCGTTTCAACATTGCACCGACGCAGTCAGTCTTCGCCATTCGTGCGGCTGACTCGGCGGCCGCCCTGCGGGAAGCCGTGATGCTCCGCTGGGGACTGATTCCGTTCTGGGCAAAGGACATGTCCATTGGAAACACGATGATCAATGCACGGGCGGAAACAGTGGCTGAGAAGCCCTCATTTCGGCAGGCGTTCCTGAAACGCAGGTGTCTGATCCCGGCCGACGGTTTTTTCGAATGGGAGAAGCTGGCGAATGGCAAGAAACAGCCCTGGTGGATTCGCATGACAGACGAAGCGCCATTCGCCATGGCAGGACTGTGGGAAAGCTGGGCACCAAAATCGACGGCAGAACTCCCGGACGATGGAAAGCCCCACTCGCAGAAAACGGTGCAATCCTGCACCATTCTGACAATCAACGCCAACGCCGATATGCAGTCGCTGCACGATCGAATGCCTGTCATCCTTCCTGTCGAAGCCTGGGATACGTGGCTGAATCCATCGACCGACAAATCCGCTTTGCAAGCGTTGTTGAAACCGTTTGTGGACGGATATCTGATTCGATCGGCGGTTTCAACGATCGTCAACCGCCCGACGGTCGATTCGCCGGAATGCATTATTCGTCAAGACGACGAATTGGGGTCGAATCTGTAGGCCGGACCAAGCGCAGCGCCGTTCCGGCATTGCCAGACAACTGCCGGAACTGCGCTTGGTCCGGCCTACCCCACAATCAAGTCTTGACCAGGTACTCGGACATGAATGTTCAAGCTACAGAGGCTAAACATTTGTTGCCACGTTCCCTATAATCCTGCCCACATGACCGACCCTGTCTTGCGTAATGCAGAAATCACATGAACTGGAAGTCTCAGAAAATTGCGTTTATCGGTACCGGGCAAATGGCAACAGCCCTGGCGGTTGGGTTTGTGCGGGAGCTGATTTTGCCGGAACAAATCAGTGGATACGATCCCGTTGAGGCATCGCGAGCAGCGTTTGCCGCAAAGGCCGGCGACGGGGTGCGTTTGTTTGATTCGGTCACGGATGCCATCAAGGGAGCAACCATCGTCATTCTGGCCGTTAAGCCGCAGGTGATGCATGATGCAGTGAAGTCGCTTGCTCAGTCCTTCAAGTTAAACCACGAATCAACGCCGCTCGTTGTTTCGATTGCGGCCGGTGTTCCTATCGCACGACTTGAGCAATTATTACCGCAGGGGACGCGCGTGATTCGGGTCATGCCGAATACTCCATGCCTGATCGGTCGCGGAGCTTCTGGCTTGGCGACGGGTTCTGCCGCGACGGCCGATGATGCAAAACTGATCAGCGAATTGCTGGCGACCGTCGGTCTTGTGGAAGTCGTGCCTGAGCCACTTCTGGATGCAGTGACTGGACTCAGCGGGAGCGGACCGGCGTACGTGTTTCAAATCATCGAAGCACTCAGTGACGGCGGCGTCAAGATGGGACTGCCTCGTGCAATCGCGACGCGACTGGCGGCACAGACTCTGGCTGGCGCGGCAGAAATGCTGCTCAGCACCGGCCAGCATCCCGGCGTCCTGAAAGATGCAGTCACCAGTCCCGGCGGCACAACGATCGCCGGACTGCACGCAATGGAACAGGGGGGCGTCCGTGCCGCGTTGATCGATGCCGTCGAAGCGGCCACGCTGCGTTCACGGGAACTTGGGCAATCTGTGTCCTGATTTTCAAAAGAGCCTCAAGCTTCAGCAAAGAAAGACGAATCAGCGAATCAGAGTACACTCATGGCGCAATTGCATATCACGGAACTCCTGTCGCTACTCCGACAAAGCGGGCTGCTGACAGCCGCGCAATGGGATACTGCACAGAGTGCCGCGAAACAACTGCACAGGAATCACGCCGCCGATCCGGACGATGACATCGCCGAGAGTCTGGCCGCAGAACTGGTCACACTGGGTCTCCTGACGCCATGGCAAGCCAATCAGCTGCTTAAAGGCCAGACGGGTTTCGTCCTCGAAAAGTATCGCCTGCTGGGACCGGTTGGTAAAGGTGGCATGGGACATGTGTTCCAGGCAAGGGACGACAGCACCGGGGCAATTGTCGCGATTAAGGTCATGTCGCGGAAGCTGACAGGAAATCAGACGCTCGTCAGCCGATTTCGTCGCGAGATTCGCGCGTCTTCGTTGCTCAACAGTCCTCACATCGTGAGAACTCTGGATGCAGGTCGTGTCGGTAAAGTCGATTTCATGGTGATGGAATTTGTGAACGGGGATCAGCTGGATCGGATCACGTCGCGGATCAGTTCGATTCCCGTCAACATCGCCTGCGACATCATTCGCCAGGCAGCCATCGGGCTGCAGCATGCCCATGCCCAGAAAATGGTGCATCGCGACATCAAGCCGGGAAACCTGATTATCGACTGGTCACCTGATGGAAAAGGCACCGTCAAGATCATGGACATGGGCCTGGTGCGATTGGGTGATGAAGGTGAAGCGAAGACGTCGGTGACGCGTGCCGGGCAGGTCATGGGAACTCCCGACTACATGTCGCCTGAACAGGGCTGGGACACTGCAACGGTTGATGCCCGCAGCGATCTCTACAGTCTGGGCTGTACGTTTTTTCGCCTGATCACAGGACGCGTGCCGTTTCCCGGTGACAACCCATTGCAGGTCCTCATGGCGCGGTGTTCGAAAGACGCTCCATCGGCGAGAACACATCGTCTCGAAATTCCGGACGTGGTGGATGGCATCCTGCGACGGATGACCCTGCGTGATCCAGCTGCCCGGTTTCAGACCGCCACTGAAGTGATCGATGCACTCACGCCGTTCTGCAGCAAACTGACTCAGAAATCTCTGCGAAAAGCCATGCAGGATGCCGGGCTGGACGACGCGGGTTTTGTATTGAACGATGCTGCCGGTGCCGAAGTGGACTCGTTGGACGTCGGCTATCAGCAGTTCCTGAAAGAAATGGATTCTGGCGCGGCTGTGGATCTGATGCTCACGACGAACGGCGGCCAGACTCAGGCTCTCAGTGCCACGATTCCCGCCCTGCCACAAGTCGAACATCGACCAGTCAGTCCTCGCACAATCGGCGTCAGGAAAGATCATACAGCGGCCATCATTGCCATGGCATCCAGTGGTGCCCTGATCGCACTCGTCGCACTGTACATGTTTGTGAATCGCAAAAATGGACCTGATGCCCCGCCGCGTACGGACCCCTCAGACGTTGTGCAGAACTCCGGTGCCACGATTCCTGTTGCGAAACTGAAACCTGCTGATCCGGTGACCGTGCGCGGCGGACAGGTTGTGAATTATCAACCGAAATTTGACGGGTCTGCTCCGAGCAGCACAGTCGGCAGCCTGCAGTTCCGCTTTGGTTCCGGGGCACCTGCGGCAGCGAAGATTGATCCGGTCAGCGGCAGCGTGGAATGGTCGATCCCGCAGATTCAGTCACCTGCGGAGTACTTCCTTCCCATCGAATATGTTTTTACGCACAACAACTCCACGAGCATCGTCGCGGAAACGACATACCGTGTCACCGTGGAAGCCGGAATGACTCGGTATACGTTGCCGCGCACGCCACCATTGAGATTTCTTACTCAGGTGGCGATCGAAGTTCCGATGAATGCGTCGCCGCCGCTGGATGAAGGCAGTGGTCTGACGTATCGCCTGGGGAAAGATCAACTTCCGGGAATGTCGGTTCATCCGGAGACCGGACTGTTCGAATGGTTGCCGTCGGACGACGACGCAGGCCGACATACGGTGACTGTGGAATTGTGCGAGTCGGGCACCGATAAAGTGCTGACCACGGGTTCGATCACGCTCATTGTCCTTCCGATGTCCATCACGTTTTCACTGCCTGCATTTGCGGAACAGAATGTGAAGGCTGGCGCAGCATTCGAATTGAAACTTTCTGATCGTCCCATGCCATTTCTCGGGCGCGTGCTTCGGTTACGGATCATGGAAGGTGCGCCGGCAGGGATCCAGATCGATCCGCGATCCTCAACATTACGCTGGCAGGTGCCGAAAGACGCAAAAGGCCGGTATGAAATCCGGCTGCAGGTTGAGCCGTTGTTGCCGGAGATGCAATTTGCTCCCGACTCGAAGACCGACACCACGATTGTGGTCAACGTCGAATCGGCGGCTCCGGTGACGTTGATTCCGACAGACGCAGAAATCACCGCAGCCGACCTCGAACTTCGCGAACTGTTCAAGCGTGAAATTGCGCAGGCAAAATCAGTAAGCGACCGCGCGGAGCTGGCTCGACAGTTACTGGACCGCGCGGAAAGTCAGACGCCGGGCGCGGCGGATTTTGCTTTGTTGAATCTGGCCGCAGAATTTGCGGAACGCGGCAAATCAACCGACGTCGCGTTGGATATCAGTCAACGTCGTGCCGAACGTTATCAGACTGACGAACTGTCAATGGCCAGGGAGCTGTTGGCTGAGTTTCGCGTGAGTTCTGCGACTGCGGGGCAACAGGATGCAATTGTTGAGCATGGCCTGCGGCTCGCTGCAATCGCCGGTGTCACCGGTCAGTTTTCAGACGTCGGACTTATGCTGCAGCCAGTGTCTGCGTTCTTAAAAAAGGTCGATCGTAGTTCGTTTGCGCGGCAGCTGGCGGATGATGTCCAGCAAGTCATTGAGCTCGCAGACGGACTGGCCAAAGACGCTGGTACCGCCGCTGACGTCAAGATTCAGGAACTGCAGCGTGTTCTGAATTCGTGGCAATTCATGGAACTCTTCACTGCAAAAGATTCACTCAGTTACGTCCAGTCCGGTGATCAGGCGAACAGATTGCCCGACAGTGGTCGATCACTCTGGACGCTGGAGAATAATCATGTCCGGTTTGAGGTCAAGCCGGCCAAAGGTGTGCTGGGGTTTATTGAAACGGTGCGTGAACCAGGTCGATACCTCATTCGCATGCAGATTTCGGCACAGACAACATCCGCCATGCTGATCCTTGGTGCCGGCCGAGACCAGAATCTTGATGCACATTTAATCACGCTTGACGCATCAGCGTTCGGACAGATCACGACATTGCCGGTTGTCAAAACGCTGGCCATCGGAAAGTCGATCACAACGCCGCAGAGCGTCGGCTGGAACGATGTTGAGATTCTGGTCGATGGTCAGAAAGTCTCGATTCGATTGAATCGTCAGCCGGTGAGCACATCGCACCTCAAGGATCTGCGAGCGGGCCGACTGGGGATACTTGTGTCGCTGGAACGAATCACCCCTCCGCCAAAACTCGACATCCGCCGCGCCCGAATTCTGTTGCTCCCCGACGCCCCGTAACCGCAATGTGCCCCGACACTCCGTGGCGGGAATTCTCGCCACGAAGTGACGCGCCGTCCTGAAGCGAAAGTTTAACGCAGTATGGCCAAATCGGGTCCAAAAAAGGAGACAGGCTGGATTCCATTGTACCTCACGCGGCCAGGAATGACACGTTTTCGAGATTTTTGAGAGCGACATGTCCGAGGATCGCGCAGGCTCAACTTCTCTTTGTTTCGTGCGTTTCATTCGGTTGTCCCTCATTCGGTTGTCTCACTTCGTCGCATAAAATGGACAACCGAATTGGGACAACCGAATGAACAAAATCGCCGGGAACACTGGGTCGGAATACACGGCATTGGCGTGAACGGCGCGTGTCAATGCCTGTAGAAGTTTCTACAATGCCGGATGTTCTGAAACTGACAGATGGCCTTTTTCCGGTCGTTTGGCTTCTTCAGGGGTGGTCAATTCAGCAACGTAAAGTGTGAGATGCAGGTTTATGATTCGGACATTTCAATTGTTGGCAGTTCTGCCTTTACTGGCGGTGTCAGTCGCGGCAGACGATACTTTTTTGACCGTCGAAGAAGCCGGCCAGGACTACGCGGTGCAGGGCGAATATGCGGGCGAAATCAAACATGATGGCCAGAGCGTGCGACTTGGTCTGCAGGTAATCGCATTAGGAGATCATAAGTTCGACGCCGTTGCGTACCCAGGTGGATTGCCGGGAGAAGGCTGGACGGGCGAAGAAAAATTCAAGGCACATGGAGAAACCAAAGACGGCGAGACAAAGGTCTCTGCCGACGAACATGGTCATGCCATTCTGAAGGACGGCAAGGCGATTCTGTATTCGAAAGACGGAACCGAAGCGGGAATTCTGAAAAAGGTGGAACGCAAGAGCAAAACGTTGGGAGCCAAATCGCCAGAAGGGGCCATCGTGCTGTTTGACGGCTCGTCGGCGGATCAGTTTGAACGCGGCAAGATTGTCATGAAAGATCTGCTGGCGGCGGATTGTGAGACGAAAGAAAAATTCGGCGACTACAAAATGCACATCGAGTTTCGCACACCGTTTAAGCCTGCGGCACGCGGGCAGGAACGTGGTAATAGCGGCGTCTATATTCAGGGTCGTTATGAATGCCAGGTACTGGATTCGTTTGGTCTGGAAGGTGAAAACAACGAGTGCGGCGGGATTTATCAGATCGGGAAACCAAAAGTCAAC
>JAYUVA010000347.1:0-4299 GCA_043754375.1 Candidatus Kuenenia sp.
AGCTTGTGAGCTTCATCCATCACCACCAGATCAAAGGGAATCGATCGCAATTCATCCTTCATTGCACTGGCAAAGTTGAACGAAGTGATGACGACTTGCTTCGAAAGAAACGGACGAGGATTGCCTGCCTTGACAGATTCGTTATAGGTTTTCCTGTCGAGAATCTGGCTGGGAATATTGAACTTTTCCAGCAGTTCGAGATTCCATTGCTTGCGAAGACTTGCCGGGCAAATGATCAGCAGCTTTCGCTTTCGCTCTGCCCAGTGCTGGCACAAGACGAGACCCGCTTCAATCGTTTTCCCCAGCCCCACTTCATCGGCAAGAATCACTCCGTTTGTGAGTGGGTTCCGAATCGCAAACAGAGCTGCTTCAATTTGATGTGGATTCAAGTCTACACATGCATCGAAGAGCACCGTTCCTAGTCGATCAACATTATCGGGCAACGTCTGTCTGGTCAGATCGTAGGCAAAGTACTTCGCGTGGTATGGGGTAACCATTAGAGGTTTCAAGCGGCAATGGAGATCGGGGGACGACCGGCGCTGCGATCATATCCCGAATTTCCTCTCCGCACAAACGCTGACGAAGTTTCGCAGTACAGTCGGGCCAATCCAAGGAGCGATCCAAAGTGACTTGACCGGATGGAGGTTATCAGAAAACGTTCGAAACGTCAGGGGTTTGCGTATACGCGAAGGAGACTGGTGAATGTCCATCCTACAGACATTTACTTCACCGCGAGCAGTTCAACGATGAAATGCAGCGTCGCGTTCGGCGGCACTGACGGCGGTGAGCCAGCAGCGCCGTAGCCGAGGTCTGACGGAATCCAGAGTTCAATCATGCCGCCGTTGCCGACTAGTTGCATGCCTTCGGTCCAACCGGCAATCACGCCTCCCAGAGCAAATGAAATTGGTTCGCCGCTTTTGTAAGAACTGTCAAATTCGCGTCCATTGTCGAGCCATCCTCGATAGTTGACCGTGACAGTGTTATGGGCCAGCGGCTTCTTGTCGTCCGAACGTCGGAGCACGCGATACTTCAGGCCGGACCGAGTGGTCGCAAATTCCAGTGGAGCGTCATCGTCCATAACGCCAGTGCCGCTTTGAAGCGAATCCTTGTCCGTGTACAATACCGGCACGTTGGGATCAGGCGTCTCCACAGAGGTGGTTTCCTCCTTTGCAAGTGGCTTCACCTTCATTGGTGCTGAACAACCGGTCAACGAACTCAACATTCCGAGGACCATGCTGGCAAGAATGACTCGTTTGAAATTCATATCACAGTCCGTTGTTACGCTTTGAAAGTCGCACGATCGCCGCAAATTCCGCAAAATCGTTTTTCGCAGCGTGAGAAAATGTAGCGTTTCCTGAATCTTCTCGTAAGCACAATTTCTCACTCGTGCGGCAGTCCCGATACAATTGGCGTTTCGGCTTTCGCCGCAGACCAGCAAAAACTGCCTCGGACATCTTTGCAAATGGAAATTCAGCTCAACGGTGAACCTCGCACGATTGAAACGTCGTGGACGATTGCCGATCTGCTCAATGATCTTCAGATCGAAAATCGCTATTGTGCGGTGGAACGCAACAGCCATGTCGTCCCGCGCGAGGAGCATGCAGATTGCCGATTACGCCCGGGTGATACGATCGAAGTCGTAACGCTTGTGGGTGGAGGTTGAAAGTGGACAGTAATTCCAACGATGAAAGTACTCAAAGACAGTGACCGCACTACCTCCTGACAAACCGCTTGTCCTGGGAACCCATACACTCAATTCCCGTCTGATCGTCGGCACGGGAAAATACACCACCTTTGAACTCATGCAGGAATGCCTGGAAGCCAGCGGTTCGGACGTAATTACGGTCGCCGTGCGTCGGGAGCGACTGGTCGATTCATCCGGTCGCAACATCCTCGAATTCATTGATCTCAAGCGATACACAATTCTGCCGAACACCGCCGGTTGCTTCAACACGGAAGACGCCATCCGCGTCGCGCGGCTCGGTCGTGAAATTCTGAGGGGACTCGAAAACGCTGGTGCGGACTGGGTCAAACTGGAAGTTCTGGCTGATACGCGTACGCTGCTGCCGGATCCGGTCGCCACGGTTGAAGCCTGCAAGCAACTGGTCGATGAAGGATTTCAGGTTCTCTGTTACACGTCCGACGATCCGATCACGGCAAAACGCCTGAAAGCCGCCGGAGCGACATCCGTCATGCCGGCGGGAAGTCCGATCGGCAGCGGTCAGGGCGTTCTGAATCCCAACAACATCCGCATCTGCCTTGAATACCTCAAGGAGAATGATCCGGACTATCCCGTGATCATCGATGCCGGCGTCGGCACTGCCAGCGACGTGGCATTTGCGATGGAACTCGGCTGCGACGGAGTTCTGCTGAACACCGCCATCGCCAGTGCCCGCGATCCGTTACGCATGGCCGTCGCGATGAAGCAGGCCTGCGAGGCCGGTCGCCATGCAGTCCTGTCCGGTCGGATTCCTCGGAAACTCTATGCCACCGCCTCAAGCCCGACCGAAGGTGTCATCAGCCGACCGCTGGGGTGAAGATCGCAGATTCGTTTAACCGCGTGGGCAACGCCCCGCGCTTGGGTATCCACCAGCTGGAAGCTGCGCGCGCGGCCCGCTGGGCACGCGGTTAAACTTCGCGCGGATCATTCGCCCGCAAAAACCGGCGGCGAGCGCCTTGCCGCTCACAAGCACAGCGGTATTCAGACAGACTCCTACGCAGCCGCTCGTCGTCGACCAAATTGTTGTCGAATGTCCAGGACGGCATCGATCACGTCGGCGACGTCCTGATTCGACATCGACGGCGACAGTGGCAGGCTGAGCATTTGTTGAAAGGCGGCATGCGCGACCGGGAAATCGTCCGGAGCGTAGTTGTATTTGTTTTTGTAGAACGAATGCATGTGAATCGGGATGAAATGTACGGACGTGCCGATGTTGCGTGCTGTCATTTCCTGGATGAACTGGTCGCGACCGATCGTGAGTTCCGATGATCGCAGGCGCAGCACGTACAGGTGCCATGCATTTGTCACATGCTCGCGCGTGGTTGGCGTCAGAAAGGCACCGCTTTGACCAAAGGCTGCGTTGTAAGTTTCAACGATCTCACGACGACGTTCCTGCATGCGATCGAAGCGTTTCAACTGTTGCAGGCCCAGCGCGGCCTGGATGTCCGTCATGTTGTATTTGAAACCGGGTTCGACGATGTCATAGGCCCACTTGCCGCCAGCGGAGTAACGGCTCCACGCTTCTCGATTCATCCCGTGCAGACTGACGACACGCGCGTGGTCGAGCAGATCGGCAGCACCAGTCAACATCCCACCTTCGCCGGTGGTCAGGTTCTTGGTCGCGTAAAAGCTGAAGGCCGTGAGGTTCGATCCGGAACCAATCGGCTGGCCTTCAAAACTGGCTCCGACCGCATGCGCTGCGTCTTCGATCAGATGCAGATGATACTGTTCGGCGATCGCCCGCAGCGCGTTGAGTTCCACCGGATGGCCAGCGTAGTGGACGGCGATAATGGCCTTGGTGTTCTGCGTGATGGCTCGTTCGACAGCGTCCGGCTGGATGTTGAGCGTGTCCGGCTCGACATCAACAAGCACCGGCGTTGCCCCGACATGTTCGATAACGTTGACGGAGGCAGCAAAGGTCATCGGAGTCGTAATGACTTCGTCGCCGGCACCGATGTTCAACACTTTCAATGCGACATGCAGTCCGGCAGTGCAGGAATTCAGTGCAAGCGCCGCAGGGGCATGAACGGCGTCGCGAAAATCCTGCTCGAACTGCTTCGTCCGAGGCCCGGATGTCAGCCAGCCGGACTTCAGAGCCTCGACGACTTCGTCGATTTCTTCCTGGCCAATAAGCGGGAGTGAAAACGAAAGAAACGAGTCGCGCACAGGTGACCTCCATGTCATCGCGCTGGAATTGTTGAAAAACCCAGGAGTCTGACCCGATACTCCAGGATCGTGAGCGGCAGGGCGCTAGCCGCCGTTTTTTTCAGGTATTTCTGCTATGAACACCGGCGGCTAGCGCCTTGCCGCTCACAAGAACACCAGTATTCAGACAGACTCCTAGCTGTTTTCTAACGGTTCTTCGCAATTGTTGCCAGAGGAATGAGGATTCAGTATGCACAGTCAGCCTTTTTTGTTTAACCCTGAGCCGCAGGCGACGGTTTCGGCGCACGCCGTCGCCTGAGGCTCAGGGTTAAACGATTCAATCAACATACCGGCTAATACGAGTCAGCGATCAAATCGAATTCAATTTTGGCTGACGCTGCCCGGTTCGCCGAGACGCATCAACGCGAGAGAGC
>JAYUVA010000348.1:0-3353 GCA_043754375.1 Candidatus Kuenenia sp.
GTCCGTCCGAATTCACCCGACCAAACCACCAGCGTCCGTTCCAGCAGGCCTCGCTGTTTGAGATCTGACAGGAGCCCCGCGATCGGCTTATCGACCGACCTGGCGTTCTTCGTGTGTCCGTCCACGAGGTTGGCATGCTGATCCCACCGATCACCGTTACCGCCGGGGCACGTCAGTTCAATAAAACGCACGCCTCGTTCAACCAGTCGTCGTGCCAGCAGGCACTGCTTTCCAAACGTCGTCGTATTTGGAAACTCATCAAAGATGCCGTACATCTCCTGAGTCTCTCGCGTCTCGTCCGTCAGATTCATCAGATCCGGTACCGCGAGTTGCATCCGGGCGGCGAGTTCATAATTTCGAATGGCCGATTCCACCTGATCGTCGTGCCCGAATCGTTCCGCAGCCTGCTGATCCAGTTGTCGAATGAGGGCCAGCTTTCGCTTTTGAAGTTCATCGCTCGGTTCGCGTCGATTGATGTCGGCGACCGGTGGATCGCTGATCCGAAAAACCGACGCCTGATAACTCGCCGGAAGAAAGCCGCTGCCGAAATTGTCCAACCCACCAGGCGGAACGAGTCCGCCATTGAGCACAACGAAATGGGGAAGATCCTGGCACTCCGTTCCCAGACCATATCCGAACCAGGCACCCATGGACGGGCGTCCCTGCAGACCGGACCCGGTATGCAGAAAATAGTTTGCATTGGTGTGTTCCGGAAAATTTGATGTCATCGACCGGATCACCGCAAGGTCATCGACGTGCTTTGCGATATGCGGGAACAGATCGCTCACCGGAATCCCACTGTCACCGTACTGTTGGAACTTCCACGGACTGGCGAGTGTATTTCCGATGTTGTTGAATTGCGTCGGTTCGATCTTTGTCGGAAATGGCTTCCCGTTCCATTGATCCAGATGGGGCTTCGGATCGAACGAATCGACCTGCGAGACGCCGCCATCCATGTACAGAAATATGACACTGTGCGCTTTTGGATCGAAATGCGTAGGTTTCGGTGCGAGACCTGTCGGAGTTGCGTTCAATTCTTCTGCGCCGACGATATCTGACGACAGCAGATGCGTCATCGCGACGGAACCAAATCCACAGGCGAGATTCTGAAGCAGTTCCCGGCGATTGTGAGCAGCAGGACGAAAACGTTTGCAGTGCGCGCGGAGCATAGCGAATCAACAAATGGGGGGATGGTCTCGTGGCAGCCTTTGCAGCGTGTCGCGCTTTCAGATCAGCGACGCACGATCTCAACCCAGTCTATCATGTTGCCGCACCGGGAAGAAACCGGTTCGATTATTCTGAACCGATTGGCTGGAAATCTGCAGGCTCCATCGGATACCCTGTCCCGCGTCGATTATGCCAAGGGAATGGGGCCGACTGGTCTGTTCGACCGAAGCCTGCAAACACGGAAGTTCAGAATCAGTCGGCCCCGTTCCGTTGGCACAATCGGCAAACATTATCGGCAGTCATGGCCGCGCAGAGCCCAACTACCGGTAATTTCATTGCCCGTGCGACTCTGAACACCGAGACAGGAGGAAAGTTTCGCGGGAATTATTACATTTTGCCGCGAACGCCCGAATCTTCCTGTCGTCCTGCCCGAATCGCAACAACAAACGTCGCGGTTCACACAGGTTTTGTCAGGGGTTCTAAATCAGTATTGATCCACAAGGTATCGAATCAGGTCCGTCGATGTGACGATCCCCACGAGATTTTTCCCATCGACAACGGGCACCGAATGAAACCCGTGGCGACTGAGCAATTGCGCGGCGTCGCGCACAGTACCCGATAGCGGCATCGTCACGGGATCAGCCTTCATGACATCCTTGAGTTGATATCTATGGTCGAGCATTGCGTCCAGGGTGCGAACGTCCTGATTGCCGAATTCGCCAAAGCTGATTCGCAGAAAATCGGTCCATGTCAGAATGCCGACAATTTCATTTCCCTTCACGACGGGCAAATGGTGAATCCCTGAGTACTCAAACAGCTTGCGAGCCGTGGAGACAGGATCATTGAAGTCGAGCTTGACGACGTCTTTCGTCATCACATGAGACACGGAATCATTTTTGCGCATGCGTAATTTCCTGATACGTTTTGTGCTGAACGTGCTGCACCCGACAATGCTCGCTCGGTGGCCAACACTGCGGATTCTGACGCAACAAGTGTGCCAGACTTCGTCCAATATCGATCAATAACGGCGTTGTTACAACCTGTGCCACACCAGTGACAGTGCGAGACCACCAGCGATATCGTACGTTTGGCATTGGCTCGTGTAACCGCGTGCCCAACTGGCCGCGCGAGCAGCGTCCCGCCGGATGGGTTGCTATATCACGCGCGGGAAGCAATGACACGACTAGACACTGCTTTCGCGTCGGCGTTTTCAGGGATTGGCCGGCGACGTCCACGCCAAAGGCGTGTGTTCTGCCCCGGTGTTCCAGGCGATTTTGCTCATTCGGCTGTCCCCATTCGGTTGTCCATTTCATGCCAGGAAGTGAGACAACCGAATGGGGACAACCGAATGAAACGCAGGAAAAACAACGCAACAGACAGCAAATATCAACGCTCCTCGAACATGTCGCACTTCAGGTTTTCAAAAACGTGTCACGCATGACCGCGTGAGGTATAAACGCGGGGCGTTGCCCACGCGGTGAAACGAATATGGCTACTTAGACCGCGCGCGGAATAACTCAGACTCCCGTCTCCGGCGAGTCGGAAACTGTGTCGCAACAGCGCGCTTTCGAACTTCGCATTTGCACGATGTGTGTCACATCTGCACAGTCTTTATCTTACGCCGGAAACTCACTGTCGATTATTTTTGTTCCAGCGATCGCCATAAGTACCACGACGCAATCGTTCGATAAGGGCGCCATTTGTCGGCATGCTGCTCCAGTTCGGAGCGGGATGGTTTTTCGGGCAGATCGTACAGTCGTTCAATTGCATTTCGAAGCCCAAGATCGTCAGGGGCAAAGACGTCAATCCGACCGAGAGAAAACATCAGAAACATCTGAGCTGTCCAACGCCCGATGCCCTTGACCTGAATGAGTTCAGCAACGGCGCCGTCATCCGACTCCTTTGCAATCCGGCGAAAATTGATGGTGCCATCGAGAGTGCAGGACGTCAGATGTCGCAGATACGTTTGCTTCTGACGCGAGACACCAACCGACTGCAACTGGTCATCCGACAATGCATCAAGATTCTTCGCCGTCAGCTTTCCCCCAGGCAGCAACGCCTGTAACCGGCCGCGGATCGTCCGAGCAGCAGCCACAGAGATCTGCTGCGAAAGGATTGATCGCACCAGAATCTCGTATCCACCCGGATCAGGCTTCAACGCGAACGGCCCGACCCTTCGCACAACA
>JAYUVA010000349.1:0-3798 GCA_043754375.1 Candidatus Kuenenia sp.
CTTTGGCATATTTTCCGGAAACGGCGACAGTGCTGCCGGAGTTCCGGCAAAAACTTCTTCGCGTCTCTGACTGTACTCACCTCGATAAAGCACGTACGCTTTTTTCGGTTCAGGCAGCTCGCGCATCACCATGATCTCCTTCAGACCATCATTGAACTGCGCGAGCGATCCGCGCGCTGCCTGCAATGCTGCCAGATGCTTCGTCCAGGAGTCGTCGGTCGCCATCAAAAAATGGTCAAACAACGTTGTGCGTTGTGATTCGTTAAGTTGCTCGGCAGGCAAAGTCAGGAGACCTGTCGCGGCGGCGTCATCAAACGTCGCGAGTGCTTCGAGGTCGCTCAGTCGTCTTGAAAAGACGCGAAAATCATCGACGACTCCGCCTTTGAAGCCACGATCACGAAAGCGTTCCCCGAGGGCAATATTGTCACCACCGCCGCCCGTGATTTCGCGAGACAGATTGTCTTTCACGATATCGACATCAGTCGTCGCACCATTGATGCTGATGCTCAAACCAGACGCGCGGCTGCTGCCGTCGGATGACATCACCACATGGACCCATTCATTCACCGGGAGAGCCGACTTTGCAGAGATTGACGCGGCATTTCCTGGCCAAAAATGAATCAGCGACCATTTCAATCTGCCGTTTTCGATCAGAAGTTCATAGCCGCGACTTGCCGCATCTGTCCAGGCTCGCGAACGATGAAACACGACGGCTCGTTCCTTCACGTCAGGTGTCTTCAGCCACAGCGACACCGTAAACGGTTCTTCGCGCTTGAAGTTTCCGAACGGCAGGTCAATTGCGTCATCGCCTGTGAATTCCACTGCGTTACCGTAACGTCCGGGGGCGAGTTTGTTTTCGCCTTTCAGCACGGCTGGTTTATCAGGTGCTACGGAATTGGCGAGTTGGTCACCTTCGAGTGTTTCGAACTCAAAACGGCCCAGTTCCGGCATCGATAATGGAGTCTTCCCGTTTCGAACCGGCGAATTCAGCCATGTCGCAAACGCCGGTTCGCGGCTTCGACGAAGTTCTCCGCCAGCAGCCTCCACGGTGGCGACAGCCAGACTCAGTTCCGTCAGTTTCTGATGCGATGGAGCATCCTGGATCGTCAGTGCCGGCGTGGGCGGTGATGTTGTGAAATAGGAATACAATCCAGCTTCGTCGATGTTTTGAAACATGGCGAAGAACTGGTAATACTCTTTGTGAGTGAGCGGATCGAACTTGTGGTCGTGGCAGCGGGCACATTCGAAAGTCAGCCCAAGAAATGTGGTTGAGAAAGTCTGAACGCGATCACAGACGTATTCAACTCTGTACTCTTCTTCAACACTGCCACCTTCGGATTCCTGTTGATTCAGGCGATTAAAAGCGGTGGCCAGAATCTGTTCGTCGGTGGCGTTCGGCAGCAGATCCCCCGCCAGTTGCCATGTGATGAATTCATCAAACGGCATGTTGTCGTTATAAGCCTTGATCACCCAGTCGCGCCACGGCCACATGTCCCATGGTCGATCGACCTGAAACCCGAAACTATCCGCATAGCGTGCTGTATCCAGCCAATCGACCGCCATTTTTTCACCGTACGCAGATGATGCCAGTAAACGATCCACCAGCGCTTCAACGGCATCCGGCGACTGATCTTCGACAAACGCCAGAACTTCGGCAGGAGTTGGTGGCAAACCGGTAATATCAAAACTCATTCGTCGGATCAGCGTATTCCGATTGGCCTCAGGCTGCATTGGCAGGCCACGTTCATCGAGACGAGCCGCGACGACTTCGTCGATGCGGGGAGACACGTCATTGGCTGAATGAGTTCCCATCGCGTTCTTCGAAAGCGAAAGAAACGCCCAATGGCCTTCGTATTCGGCACCCTGTTCAATCCATCTGCGGAGCGTCGTGATTTCCGCGTCCGTGAGCTTCGCCAGCTTCGCCGTTGCGGGTGGCATTCGTTCGTCCGGATCGTGGCTCAGAATGCGTCGCAGCATCTCACTTTCATCGGGTTTATCCGGAACAATGGCCCCTGAAGCCACCGCGACGTCGCGCACATCCAGTCGCAGCTCGGCTTCTCGTTTAGCACTGTCTGGCCCATGACAGAAGAAACACTTATCGGACAAAATAGGCCGCACGTCGCGATTGAATGTGATCCGTTCGGCGGCGGTGGAGATTGTTGATGAGAGTAACAATGCCGCGAGGGCGGTGCCGTACGAGTTTAGTCGAGAATTCAGCTTTGCTATGATCATTTGCATTGCCTGTTTGTGACAGCAGCAGGACATCAGGGTACCGACGGACAAGAATGTCCATCCTACATAGGAGCACATATCCGAAAAGGGGTCTGACCCTCTCCGGCAAGACGGAAACACCAACATAATCGACTCGCCTCCAAAGGGTCAGACCCCTTTTTGGATTGCGGCAATCAGTAAATCGCGAACATGCTTCGGATCCGCGCCGGCCACTTGTTTCATAATCATACCGATGAGCGGGCCGACAGCATTTTGTTTTCCTGAGCGAAAATCGTTCACGGCGTCCGGCTTCGCAGCAATGGCTGCAGCAATCGCCGCGTCCAGCGCTGCCGTATCTCGCACAATCTCAAGCCCATTTTCCGCAATCAGGCGATCAATATCGGAAACGCCGATCGCAAGACCATTTGCTGCGTCTTCTTTCAATGCCGCGTAGACATCTCGCGCGCTTCTGGTAGTAATGCGGTCGGACGTAATGCACTTGAGCAGCGAGCCGAGGATCTGAGCTGTGATCGGGAACTGATCGATCGTCAGGCTGTCGGCGTTCAGGTCACGAAGGATGTCCTGCGTCACCCAGTTCGCGGCTGTTTTCCCGTCGCCGCACAATTGTGAGACCTGCTCGAACCATGCCGTGAGCTCGGGTCCCTGATCCAGAATGACAGACGTATCGTATTCGCTCAGACCCAGTTGTGTCTGAAACCGTTCGCGCCGCGCCGCAGGTGTTTCAGGCAGAGACGAACGGATCGCGGCGATCTGTTCGATCGTCGTTGTTACGGGAAACAGATCCGGGTCCGGGAAATAGCGATAGTCTGAGGATTCTTCTTTTTCCCGCTGCGCGAAAGTGACGCTGCGTTCTGCATCCCAGCCGCGTGTCTGCTTTGGAGCGTCGCCGATTTTCTGTCCGGTCTTCTGCCACTGCAAAGCCTGACGTCGCACTTCATATTCCACGGCCAGTTCGACGTTGCGAAAACTATTCATGTTTTTCAGTTCGACGATCGGCGTGGCCGAGCGACTGCCGTCCGCGTTGTGAATGTGCAGATTCACGTTCGCATCGCACCGCAAACTTCCTTCCTGCATGTTGCAGTCCGACACTTCGATAAACAGCAGCAGCGAACGCAGATTCTCCAGATAGCGGCGTGCTTCAGACGCCGATCGCAGATCCGGCTCACTGACGATTTCCAGCAATGGCGTCCCTGTCCGATTGAGATCGACTCGACTTTCCGCACCACGTCCACTTTCGTCGTGGACGTTCTTGCCCGCGTCTTCTTCCAGATGAGCCCGCGTGATCCGGATTCGTCGCGCTGGTTGTGTCGGATCATCAGCAGCGATATCGAGCCAGCCCTTGCTGCTGAATGGCACATCGTACTGGCTGATCTGATAGGCCTTCGGCAGGTCAGGATAGTAATACTGCTTGCGATCCCAGCGCGTCCACGGCGCGATTTCGCAGTTCAGCGCCAGAGCCGTCGTCAGCGACAGCTCAAACGCATGACGGTTCATCACCGGCAGCGAACCGGGAAGACCCAGACAAACCGGACACGTTTGTGTGTTCGGATCATTCGGCCGGAACGC
>JAYUVA010000350.1:0-6518 GCA_043754375.1 Candidatus Kuenenia sp.
CCCATTTCCAGGGTCGCCAGGCGCGCAAAGTCATCCGTGCGCTGGCGCATGATGGCTGCGGCTCGGCCAACTACCATTGCCCGCTGAGGAAAGGTTTTCAACCGCCAGGATTCAAAGCACGCATTAGCAGCATCAAGTGCCCTCTCGAGCTCAACGTCAGTGACATCCTTGAATGTCTTCAGGAGTTTCCCATCGTAAGGGTTGATGCTTTGATAAGCCATGATCCTGATTTCCTTTCCTGGTGTTTGAGGTAACGTCATCCGAATGAATCGTTGTTCCTCGTGGCTCGGAACAGTTCTCACGTGAAGCGTCGCGCGAATGGCTGCGATCTCAGCCAGCATTTGACGATTCGTCGGCGACTCGCACGATCAGCTTGCCAAAGTTCTTCCCCTCCAGCAGGCCGATGAAAGCTTGCGGAGCATTTGAAAGGCCATCAACGACATCCTCACGGAACTTCACTTTTCCTTCCTGAACCCATGTGCTCATCTGCTTGAAGAACTCACCGTAGCGATCACCATAGTCATCGAAAATGATGAAGCCTTTCATGGTGATACGTTTGGTGAGAATTGTGCGGGTCAGCAAGGGTAGTCGATCCGGGCCTTCGGGCAGAGCCGTATCGTTGTAGTGCGAGATCAGCCCGCAAACCGGAATTCGAGCCTTCGCATTCAGTAACGGAAGAACGGCATCAAAGACCGCTCCACCGACGCTTTCAAAATAAACGTCGATGCCCTCATGACACGCAGCGGCTAACTGAGCCGGAAAATCCTCGGCGCGGTGATCAATGCAGGCATCAAAGCCGAGCTCGCTGGTGACGTAATCGCACTTCTCTTTGCCTCCAGCGACTCCAATGACGCGGCAGCCGTTTAGTCGCGCGATCTGTCCCACAACAGAACCGACAGCTCCGCTGGCGGCCGCGACGACAACCGTTTCGCCCTGCTTCGGCTTTCCGATATCAAGCAGTCCCATGTACGCCGTGAAGCCGGGCATGCCCAGCACTCCCAGAGCCAGTGACGGTTGTGGCATTTCTGAATCAAGTTTTGTGAGCCCGGTGCCGTCTGAAACAGCGTGACTTTGCCAGCCTGATTGCCCCAGCACCAGATCGCCTTCGTGATACGCGGGATGGTTTGATACTTCCACCCGCGATACCGTGCCGCCCACAATGACCAGACCAACTTCCACCGGCGCTGCGTAGGAGGGCGAATCACTCAGCCGACCTCGCATATACGGATCCAGCGACAGGTAGAGTGTCTTTAGCAATAACTGGCCTTCGTCAGGCGTTGATGCGGTTAGTTCTTCCAGTCGAAAATTATCGACGATGGGTTTGCCGATCGGGCGAGAGTTCAAAACAATTCGTTGGGTGATTGCAGTCTCCCTGCTGACGTCTCCTGCACTTTCAAGTACCGCAATGTCGCGATGTTTCATAAAATATCGTCCTATAGATAAAGATGAAAATTCCAATAAAAAAGGCCGACGCAGTGCCATCCTGTTGGATGACACTGCGTCGGCCTACCTGGTAACTTGCTGCACGGAACACCGTGTCGCAATTTATTAAGTCGTCCGAAAGTCACGTCGCCTGAACGGCGATTGTCGATTCAAACGGCGTGACTCAGAGAGTTATACCGTGCAGATCCGGGAATGCAACACCACTCGCCGGGTTGGCTGTGATTCTGAAGCAGACTTAAGAGATTATGGCGAAATACGTTCTTCAGTCGAAGTCTGGTCAGTCTTTGTGGCATCGCTCGTTGGTGGCGTGTCCATCCCGCGTGAAGGAGCCGAACTCGGCCCGCATGCTCCGCTCAGTCAGGTCGCAACGCCGAACCGTGGCAGGACCCAGGCCTGCAGAATGAACCAAAGAACCAGAAGGCCAACAGGTATCAAAAATTCCATCGTCTTGCTTTCTCGAAGTGGTGTTTGAAAAGTCATGATTCGCTAAATCGCCATGCAAATGTGATTGGTCATTCAACGTATATGTCGTCTTCTTTTCGCATTCTGTCCGGAGCTGAGGGTCGTGGCAGTCGCGAATGGATTCATTCCTTCAGGGCAATAAAAAAACCGACGTGGCAGAATTCCCTGACGGACTCGATCACGTCGGCTTACTCTTTAACCAGCCCCCCGGCACAACTGGGTTGCCTTTCAAGGAGTCTTCCGAATTCATTTCAGTGAACCGACGCCAGAATGGCACGGCCTCCACCTGCATCGCATTATACCGATCGGATCGCAGAAAGCCGGAAAATGTCTGTTTTCCTGTTTATCATTTGCCATCGTCTTCCTCATCCAGGCTCCTGATACGCCAGCAGCCGGAGAGCATTGAGTACGACCAGCAGCGTCGAACCCTCATGGAGCACCACGGCGGCTCCCAATTGCAGACCAAGGACAGTCGCGGGAACGAGGAAGGCGACCATGCCGAGGCTGAGCCAGAGATTTTGCCGAATGATGCGGCTCGTTTGACGGCTCAGGCCGACGACGAAGGGCAGGTGGTGCAAATCGTCCGCCATCAAAGCCACATCGGCGGTTTCCAGCGCAACATCGGAACCTGCCGCGCCCATCGCGATTCCGACTGTGGCATGGGCCATCGCGGGAGCGTCGTTCACGCCGTCGCCCACCATCGCCACACCCTCTTGTGTGCTGAGCCTCTTGATCGCCGCGACTTTGTCATCGGGCATCAAGTCACCCCAGGCTTCGTCGAGACCGACTTCTTTGGCGACTGCGTTGGCCACCTGTTGATTGTCACCCGACAGCATGATCATGCGGCGGATGCCAAGCTCTCGCAAGCGGGTGATCACGTTCCTTGCTGCTTCTCGCGGCGTGTCCATCAAGCCCAGCACACCCAAATAGGTGTCTCCGCGCCGGACGATCATCGTCGTGCGTCCGCTAGCTTTCAGTTTTTCGACAGACGCACGCAACGCATCCGGCAGCGGCATCCCCTCGACTTCGGCGAAGAGGTTTTCTTTGCCGATGTAAACCAGCTGACCATCGACAGTGGCTTTGACTCCACGCCCGGTGATGCTTTGCACGTCGTAAGCTTCAGGTAATCGAGCGTCCAGAGTCGAGAGTCCAGAGCCGGAGTTTGGCTCTTGACTCTCGTCTCTCGTCACTGGACTCTTCCGACTCGACTCTCGTCTTTTCATTCCGTCGCCGACAACGGCGGCAGCGAGTGGATGGTCGCTGAGTCTCTCCACGGCAATCGCCACGCGCAGTAACTCGTCTTCGATGCCGCCGTCTGAAGTGATCACGTCGGTCAGACGTGGCTTGCCTTCCGTCAATGTGCCGGTCTTGTCGAACGCGATCGCGGCGACGGTTCCCAGGTTTTCCAGTGGCCCACCACCTTTAATGAGCACTCCGCCGCGAGCCGCGCGAGCCACGCCGCTCAGGACGGCGCTCGGGGTCGAGATCGCCAAAGCGCAGGGACTGGCCGCCACAAGCACCGCCATCGCACGATAGAACGATCTGCTGAACGGCTCGTCGATGACCGCCCAGGCAAACAGCAGCAGCACGACGAACGCCAAAACAGCGGGAACGAAGTATCGCTCGAACTTGTCGGCGAACCGTTGTGTGGGGGACTTTTGTGTTTCGGCTTCATTCACCATTTGAACGACGCGTGCGAGCGTGGATTCACTGGCGAGTTTCGTAACCTGAATCTCCAGCGCGCCGCTGCCGTTGATGGTGCCAGCGAAAGCGCGATATTGCGGATCGAGCCGATCGGGATTGGCGGCCGCCTGCTGCGGGTCATCGACGGCATGCTTGTCCACGGGCACGCTCTCACCGGTGATGGGGGCCTGATTGACGCTCCCTTCACCCTTGATCACGAACCCATCCGCCGGAAGCCGCTCGTTGGGTTTGACGATCACCACGTCTCCGACCCGAAGTTGTTCCACCGGCACTTCTTCGGTGTTGCCCTTACGACGGACCAGCGCGTTTTGGGGTGCGAGTTCGGCGAGGGCTTCGATCGCTCGTTTGGCGCGGCCCATCGCAAAATGTTCGAGCGCGTGTCCAAGGCTGAAGAGAAAGAGCAGCAGAGCGCCTTCGGCCCATTCGCCCAGCGTACCGGCGCCAACAGCGGCCACCAGCATCAGGAAGTCGATGTCAAAACGGCCAGCACGGATGTCCTGGATCGCGTCGCGAAACATGAAAAAGCCGCCGAAGCAATATGCGGTCAGATACAGACTCCACGGGACCCACGACGTGACGTTGCTCAGCACCGACAGCAGCCACCCAATGAGCAGCAGCCCACCGCAGAACGCGGCGAAAACCAGCTCCGTCCGCTCGCCAAACAATCCGCCTTTCGCATGCTCGTGTTCTTTGGTGGACGGCTTCCGCTCGGCTGCGGGCTGTGCGACCGGAGTCGGTCTCTGCGGCTTATCAAGGACGCGCACACCGATCTCCTGCACCGCCGCTCGGATGGCAGCTTCGTCGGTTGCCTGACGATCAAACTCGATGCGCAATACGCCAGCGGCAGATGCTGCAGCCTCCAACACCCCAGCGATTGCTCTCGCTCGCGATTCGATCATGCGAGACTGGCGAGCGTGCATCGGTTCCGTCTTGAACAACACATGCCCGAACCGGTGTTCCAGTTCCGCTCCGGCTCGGCGAGCCAATTCCCGAACTTCACCGATCGAAAGTCGTTCGGGGTCATAGTGGATGCAGATTTGGTCGGATGCCTGGCCGTTCATGTTCGGAATGTGTGCGGCCTGAATCCCGTCGTTTGCCTTCAGCAAGTCACTGAGCCGCTGCACGCATGCGTCACGAGCATCCGGCAGTGCGGGCAGTAAGAGAGCGATTTCGATTCGAGACTTCACGGTCATAGGATTCGTTCAACTGGTTTGGTGCCGGTGTTCGCCGCAAGGATTCGCTCGAGTTCAAGTGGTCACGCGAACGAGATCAGCGGTTTGATCATTCCATCCTCTTTGGTCTGCATCATCCTGAATGCTTTCTCGATGTCCTTGAATGCGAAGCGGTGAGTGGTCAGTGCGCGCGGGTCAACTCGGCCTGTTTCGATCAGACGCAGCAGGCGGCTCATGCGTTCTGAGCCGCCCGGACACAGCGCCGTGCGGATCGTTTTGTCGCTCATGCCGACGCCCCACGCTTCGCGCGGGATCGGTACGCTGTCGCCGTCGCCGTGATAGCCGACGTTCGAGATCGTGCCGCCACCGTGTGCGTGTCAGAGGTACAGATCAGCGCGGCGGTCGTGCGAACAACTGCATCGTTCGGCCCGACGCGAGGAATGGGCTTCTCAACCATACCAACTTTGCCGATGCCAGGCATCACGAAACAGTTCATCGTCATGGACATAAAGAGACTCCTGATTTCAGCAGTTGGAAACGACATCTGAGGCGGGCAGCTCACGCCACGACAATTCTCGACTGATGTGCATTGAGTGCCGACGCAATCAGCAGAAATTCACCCACGTTGTCTGCAGTCAGGAGGCCCACAAGTGCGCCTCGTTGAATTACGGGGGCTGTCAGACAACATTCCGCCGTGTGAATGCGAGCCAGTGCAACATCGAGCATTTCATGCGAGTCCAATGAGACAAAATCGCGCCGCATGACACGTTCCACCAGCAAGTCCGGCCCGTGTTTCTGCAATGCAATCATCAAGTCGCGACTGGGAAGTATGCCGACGACCCGCGAATCCTCCACGACGGGGAAGTCCTGCTGCGGAGTCGCCAGAATCAGCTCGATGGCTCGTTGAAGTGAATCGTTCGGCTTGAGCGTGACGAATTTGGTCATCATCGCGCGGTGGACCGGAACACCACCCAGCGCGGCTTTCATCGTGACCATGCTCGCTTCCTGCCCCGCGCCGATCCACACGAACAACGCGATGAACATCAGGAATGGACTCGTGAAAAAGCCGAATAACGCGAACAACAGAGCCATCGTTTGGCCGACATTCGCGGCGATCTGCGTGGCCCGACCGTATTCGAGCCTCGTGGCCAGCAACGCTCGCAGGACTCGGCCGCCGTCCATTGGAAAGGCCGGAAGCATGTTGAACAGCACCAGCGATACATTGACAACCATTAGCCGTTCGAGAAACGGACCGCTCGTCACCGTGAGTTGTTCTAATGGCGCAAATCCGTCGGTGATACGAATCCAGGCGTAAAGCCCTGCTGCGATCACGACATTCACAGCGGGGCCGGCTAACGCCACCCACAGTTCCTGCAGCGGTTCTTCCGGCATTCGTTCCAGTCGAGCGACGCCCCCAATTGGCAAAAGAGTGATATCCCGCGTTTTGATGCCATATCGGGCCGCCATCAATGCATGACCGAATTCGTGAAGCACAACGCAGGTAAACAGGGCGAGCATAAAGCCGATGCCTTCAATCGTCTTTCCCGGACTGTGACCGGCGGTCCAGTGACTGAGGCCGATAAACGCCATCAGAATCAGAAATGTGGCGTGCAAATAAACGCCAATTCCGCGAAACTCAAAAATCTTCCAGGACCATCGCATGTTGTTATCCTTTTCTCGCTGAGACCGCACGCTGTATCACCTTGATGAACTCAACCACCACCACCGGCAGCAGCG
>JAYUVA010000351.1:0-15281 GCA_043754375.1 Candidatus Kuenenia sp.
GTTCCGTAAGACCGAGTTGAGTACGAAATGCCGAAGCCAGACTGCATCGGGTACGGCGTGGAATACTGATTTCCCGAGGACGATTGTGTCGAGTACGGGACCGCCGAATACTGATTCCCATACGATGGGTTCATCGAGTACGGACTGACCGAATACTGCGGCTGGCTGGAATAGTTGCCACCGAATGACTGGTTGCCGTAACCGCCGTAGTCTGATCCGTTGAAACGGCTGCCTGAATTGTTGTCAAAATTCGCGTGGTCCTGGCTGTCGTGGAAGGCACCATGCGACATCGACTGATGCAGAGAATTGTGCTGCCGATTGTTCAGTCCCAGGCTGTGAGCCTGATCATGACTTGACTGGCGATCGTTGCTGCGGTGCGCCAACCCGTTGTGATAGCTCTGTTCCTGCGAGTAGCCGGAGCCAGGATTGTTGGGATTTGCCGAACCCATGTTGTTGCTGTACGGACCATAGTTGTGATCCGCTCTGACGATCGCCTGAGTTGTAACAGTCAAAGTTGCAACAGCTGCCAGCGTCAGCAAGGATTTGAAAATCTTCTTCATTGTTCTGCTCCGAATGAATACCTTTGGAACTTATGTCATTCCGCTGGTTGTCGATCGGCAGCAGCGAGACAGCACAACAGCAACGCACTTGTTGTGCCGTTCATTGCAACAGTGGTATTTGGCGTGTCTGTCACTTGAAGTCCTATGGTGTCCATCCACGTTGTCGTCATTTCGACGTCAATCGACGCACGATTGACTACGGACACCTACTCTTCATCGTAGAAATAGATGGTTGGAAGGGTCGGCTTCGGAAAGCTTTCGACCTCACGCAGGCCAAACAAAAAAACGCCTCGGAGATCCGAAGCGTTTTGTGTGAATTGGAAAACCCGCCAGTACCCCGAGTGAATTCTTCTGTTTTGATGGGACAGGCGAACTGCCAGCAATTGCTGCTGGCGAAGACTAATTGATGACGCCAGCCGGTGCCGGGGCTTGCTCTTCAGTCGTTCCTGGTGCTGGCGCTTGTTCATCGGGCCCGTTTTGTTCAACGCCAACGTCATAGGCCAGGTGGTGCATTATCGCTTCAACAGAACTGGCCTTTTCAACAGCGCCGCCGGACCCAATCTGGCGGACAGGCTCTCGTGACCATTGCTGAATTTCGCCCTGAACATGATGCATCAGCTCATGAATCTGAGTGACGTGATGGCGCACGGCGTCACGGTCGCCCTGATGTTCTTTCGCATCCAGGAATCTTGCAGAATCCAGCAGCGAGTACGCTTCCCTGTAAACCTCAGAAAAACCGGGGTTGTGCTGATAGTTGTAATGCAAATCCAGGCAAAGATAGTTCGCTTCCTGTGCCAGGCGACCAGACAAATCCGCCACATGCGTGTGGCCACCAAATTGCAACTGAACAGGTGGCTGGACGATCTGTACCGGAGGTCGCTGCGCTGTCGGGAAAGAACTTGCTGTGATGCGAACAATCGGAGTCGGAGTGTAGTAGTAGGCATTATTGTGAACGTAATACGCCCCGTGGTGCTGCTGAACATTTCTATGCGGAACAACGAAGTTCCAGTCGTTGTGGCCAAAATTACTTCCGTGATGAAGTACCGTGCCACCGTGGCCACCGCCAAGGAGCATCGAGCCACCATGGCCGCTACCGTGGCGACGGTGGCCACCGTTATGCTGAGCATTCGCTGTTGCCATGAGCAGCATGGCCACACAGCCTGACAGGCTGCACACAAACTTGATCATTTTCATAATCGCGGACCTTTGTCCTGGAAAAGGAGGGAAACGCTAAATTGCCAACGGGATCGTTGACACCAAATAAGGATCAACCAAACATCAGGAAAGAGATCTGCATCAAGTCAGCGGCAGTCGTTGTTGTCTTCAAAGCCGGGAGCATGCGGAATGCATGCCCCCAGCGCGGAAAAACGTCATCAGTCAGCTCATTTCAAATGCAACTGAACTGTCTGCCCTCGGAATTCTTGTCGAGAGATTCCGAAAGTTACTTCGCCATCTTTGCCATTTCGCGGCATTCCTTGGCACATGCGCGGCAAGTCTTGGCACAGGCGGCCATCTGCTTGTCGTCAGCGATTTTCTCGCAGGCGGCGGCACAGTCGTCGCAGCACTTGGCACAACATTCGCAGGCATGAGCCGACATCGCACTTTGTCGTGCGCAGAGCGTCGCGCACATTTTGCAGCAGTCAGCACAATCCACACAGAGATGCATGCATGCGGCATGTTCCTTCTTCCCGTCGGCCACGAGTGTTGCGCAGTGATGGAAGCACGCATCGCAGGTCACTTGGCATTCTGAGCAGGTTTTGGCGCACTTCAGCATCATTGCTGCGTGTGGACTATCGTCGCTTGTCACGACGGCGGCGCTTCCTGCAAACATCGCCAAAGCAATCGCACCCATGGAGATCGTTGTGTAAAACATATTCATTGTCTTTCATTTCAAAATCTTACTGACCATTTTCGAAGGCAACTTACCCTCGTTGACCACAGACCGTTGGCAGTCAGTGGATCTCCTGGTCCTCATTCAGGAGCCGTCGAATCGTGAACTCGATGAGAGTTCGAGTCGCTCGGTACCGTCACCGTGCAGCGACATCAACTTCCGGGATGCATCGTGTTTGCTTCGCGTGTCAGTGTCTGTCGTAAGGTTGGCCATCGACTGATGAACCGAACCACGGTCTCCGATTGGAGTAGACTGGCAATTTGGCGAGAGAACTTGATGGCTGTACCGGGTTGACGCCGTTCAGGGAAGCCGGGGATTGGCTGCACAGCATCCCCCGGCACCTTTAGAAAGCAGACAATCGACGTTTGGCTGTGGTCAGCAGTGACCCGAAAAAAATCGGAGGTCGGTGCGGCACAAGAACGCCCACGAACTGTTTTCACGGCTTCAATAGTTGTAGTGGCCGGAGTTCCCAACACCAGCTTGGCCGTGGCCGGACACGCTGTAACCATGGCCAGTTGTGTTGTAATACCGGGCGCGGGTCCGGGTGTTGCCGCGGCCATAGTTGCTGCTCTGACGACAGCCGTTCTGCTGGTTGCTGCGCCGGCCGTACCTGGACCTTGCCTCGGCATCCGTGGTGCCAAGGGACAACGCGAACGCTGCGATGCACATAGCAAAGAACAATCGCTTTCGAGACATTACAAACACTCCTTGAAAGTAAAAACAACATCACGTCCGATCGGGACACAAGTCCTGCGAGGAACAAACCTGCAGAAGCCATTAGTCAATTGACAATCCCACTGTTTGATGACCGTGAGCGTCTTCTTCTTCTCGAAAAAAGCCGACGTAGCAAAATAAATGAAGGACTTCTCTAAGTCGGCTTCTCTCAGTGCTCGCACTGCGAACAATAAAAAAAGCCGACACAGCGAAATCCTGAAAGGATTTCACCACGTCGGCCTACTCTTTAACTCGCCTGCCAACACTCGTTGACATGCGATTTATTTGGTCGTCCGAAACATCTCGGGTCTGTTCAGAAAGCGTTTGAAACCTGCTGCCACCCGCCAGACACGGTAACGGTGGCAATTCAAATTGCAATGCAGTTTTATCATTTAGTCATTTCTTACCCGCTCTGGACTTTCAATTTGAGCTTCGAGATGAGTGGCAGCGCGTGAATGAAGAGTGACGGTCATCGCTCAAAAAGGCGTCCACAATATTGATGGAGCGATCAGGCAGCTCCAGTTCCCGCATCGCCACGTGATGGCTGCAAAACGAGAATCCAGAAAACTTAAGAAAACATCCTGACGTCCGTGAAGAACATGCCATCGGGAAGCATCCAACACTGTGAAGCCGTTTCAAGGCGATGCTATGACACTGTTGTCAATTCGCGCTGTCGCCACTTTTTGTTTGTCAGTCAGGAGAAATCGAATGTTGAATTTGCGTGTTCTTGTGGGACTGTTGTTGATTCCACTGGCGTTTGCTGCTGAGGCCACCGCGAGTCCTTCACCCATCGGCAGTGAAGACTGGAATGCAATTCATCGTCAAATGGGGGCCACCGGGAAGAATGGCTATCGTCCAATGACGTCGAGGGCCTATCAAAGCTCGGCGAGATTCCATTCACGCGCGTTGAATTCCTATGGAACTGAGTGCCAGCAGGTCCCAGCAGAAACGGCGAAGGAGCACTTGACGCAGATTCAGTCGAGCGTCGCGGCGGTGAAGAAGGAGATTAAGAAAATTGACACGGAGACTGCTACTAAAGCCGGAATTGAGGAAAATGTTGCTTCCATAATGAAGCAACTGGCCGAGTGTGAAAAGATGTGCGGTATGGCTGACAAGGCGATCGCTGGTGAAAAGGTGGAGAATGTTGCGGTCTGCGCCCATTGTACATCCATCGAAAAGCAACTGGCTGCGATTCGTAAAGAAGAAGATGCGATGCTGAAGAAGCTCGGAATCTCCATTCCCGATGAACACGCGGACCACAAAGACCACGAGCATGACGCGAAGAAATGACATTGAATTCAAGTCAGTAAGGAACATTTTACCGCCAGCCGTCGCCAATGTTTGGTGAGTGGCTGGGGGCGTTTTGTCTGCCATCTTTCTTTAGCGATTGACGCATTCGCGAATATGAGCATCACCGTGAATGGATTTTGCCACGCGAGCACGAATTTCAGGAGTCGCCATGTCGCTTGAAGACAGCTTGATCCGGCTTGCTGTCACAGGGGACCGTGAGGCTCAGAGGCTGGTATATGAATCATTGAGAGATGCGATCAGTCGGCTGGTTTCACGGATCGTTGACGCATCAGACGTTGATGACGTGACTCAGGACATTTTTCTGCATGTGTTCTGCTCCCTTGGCTCCTTTCGGTTTGAATCTGAATTCACAACCTGGGTGTATCGGCTTGCGGTCAATGATGCACTGCAGCATCTTCGTCGCAAACGCTGTCGGCCTATGGTGCCGTTGGAGAATCTGGAAATGCCCGGACAGACTCAACAGAATAACATTGAGAACAACGAGATGCTGTCCCTTGCGCTTTCGAAGCTGGACCCGGAACTTCGGGTCATTCTTCATTTGAAGGAGGAGCAGGAAGAATGCTACGCAACGATTGCCGAAATTCTCAGGATCCCGGAAGGAACGGTCGGATCGCGGCTCAATCGGGCACGGCGGGAATTGAAGAAAGAACTGCTGGCTCTTGGTTGGGGAGATTGACATGAATTGCGATGACGTCAGGGCGAAGCTTTCCGAGTTCTACGATGTCGAGTTGCCTGCGGACAAGACTGCAGAGATCAGCAATCACGTCAACAGTTGCGACGCCTGCACGGCAGAACTTCGGTCTTTCGGGCAAATTGGCGGACTGTTCCGGGAGCAACGCGAGTCGATCACTGCACCAGGGGATTGGGCGAACATGGTAGTTCGCCTTGACCATCAATCCGGGCGTTTCCCGCAGTGGCGTTTTCCGCGTTCTTCATATCGATTTTTATCGTTGATTGCGGCATCCCTGATCGCCGCGGTTGCGATTGGTTACTGGGCAGCATGGCGAACATCGCCTGACCAGGTCGAACGTGTCGCCGCCGCTCACGTTCATAAGACACTGACTCGTTTTCCACAGAAGCCGCATGCCGTCGTTGATGAATTGTCTGCTCAGTATAAAGGGACGCTGGTTTCGCTTGACGCAGCTAAGGAACTGCTCGGATATGATCCGGTCGTCGCGAAACTTCCTTCCGCTGGTTACCGAGTGACGTCCACACATGTGCTGAAAATGCCATGCTGCACATGCTCTGCGTCATTGTGCGTTCGAGACGACGGATCAGAGTTTCTGATTTTTGAGCATAATGAAAAGCAACCTCTGTGGTTCGGTGATTCACCGGCGATTTCGGCGCAATGTTGCGGCAAGGTATGCCACTGTGCGCAATTGCCCGACCAGCTGGCGGTGACCTGGAAGGTGGGGACGAGATATGTGACTGCCGTCGGTGTGAACGGCCTTGAGGAAATTGCGAATCTTATGGCAGTCGTCGATCCTCCCAATTCCGCAGGGTAATCCATCAAGTTTAAGTCGTAAGAATTGCCTTTCTCGCTGATTTTCCGCCAAGAAAGGAATTTTAAATTTTGTTCGTGAAGAAACGCGATCCTCGCGGCATCTAACAAATGTACCGCTATCTCAACTCCGACTGGGAGCTCAAATGCAGGCGATTGTGGACTTGATCTGGTGCTTTTTTCGCTATCCCGATACTCTCCACACTGCCAGATCTTCCTGACAGCGAAGTTCAAAATGATGCATCATATCCTTTCATTACTACTCATCGGGACGACCCTTCTGGGGCCTTCGGTCTGTTGTTGTACGATGCGTGTGTTGAGTGCGAAATCATCTGAATCACCTTGTTGTTGCTGCCAGCAGGATGATTCGGGAAAATCGTGTCCAACGAACTCGGAAGGCGACAAGAAGCACGACTGCCCGTGCCGCAAACATCGCACAGTCGGAGCAAAGCTCGACGACAGCCAGATGCTGCCGACGTCGCCGTCGGTTCAGTGGATGCTTGACCTTTCAGAAATCTGCTCACCTGTCTTCTTCCTGTCCGCTGATGAAATGTCGCTACAGAGAATGAGGCTGCCGCCATGCAGATTTGACTCGATGCCAACAGGCACAGCGGTTCTGATTGCGCACTGCGTGCGTCGCTGTTGATACGTACGCTCAATTCTGCATGGTCTCGCTACAAATCGCGGACTGCATCGCAGAAACGGCATTCAAATCCAGGAGCTGAGGCAGATCATTTCGCCGTTCGCTTCGGATGGCAAACTCTCTAACGGACAGAACAAGTCGCTGCGCGACATCGCTCACAAACGTCTGCCTACATTGTCAGCAGATTATTCCAGTGTCTTAAACTTTCTCGGCACAGTCGTGCGCGAGTGATCAGAAGGAGTCGCAAAATGAAATCGTATTTAGTTGTTTTTTCTGCAGGCGCACTTTCGGCAAGTCTTCTCCTGTTAACGCTGGCTGGATGCAGTTCAGAATCGCAACCGACGGCAGTTGCGCCCCCGACCGTCGCAACAACGCCTGTTGATTCACCGGCCATATCCACAACGACTTCCGTTGTCGAAAATGGCGGGAAGAAAGTTGCTGACGAAGAGCATCCTCATAAGCCGGGCTCTCATGGGGGCATCATCATTCCGATTGGCTCGGACAGTTACCATGCGGAAGCAGTCATCGAAACAAGTGGAAATTTTCGTTTGTTGATGCTGGGCAAAGACGAAACTCGCATTCAGGAAGTGGATGTGCAGCCGGTCAAAGCCTACGTCAAGGCGATAGGCGATCCAAATGCGACGCCGATAGAACTGGCGGCGGTTCCGCAGGACGGAGACGCGCCCGATAAAACGTCGCAATTCGTTGGTCAGTTGCCGGAGGAATTTCGGGGCAAGCAACTGGATGTCACGATTCCGAACCTGCGAATCGCTGGCGAGAGATTCCGCATTGGATTTACGACGGTGACGGAGTCGCACGAAGGAGACATGCCAGCGAGTTTGCCTGCGGAGGAAGAGCGGGAGCTCTATTTGACAGCCGGTGGTAAGTACACCGAGGCTGACATCAAGGCCAACGGGAACATGACTGCGTCGCAGAAATTCAGAGGGGTGATCTCACGGCATGATGCAAAGCCGAAGCCGGGGGATCGCATCTGTCCGATCAGTATGACCAGGGCCAATCCGGAATTCACCTGGATCATCAATGGCAAGCCATATCAATTCTGCTGTCCACCGTGCGTGGACGAGTTCGTGAAAACAGCCAGGGAACGACCGGAAGAACTCCAGGATCCGGACGTTTTCATCAAGGCGGATGACAATCAGAAGTAGTCGCATCTCCCATGTCTTTCAATCAATGTCTTGCCAAATCTCATCATTTCCACATTCAACAGGAGAGCCACCATGCTCACAAACTACCGAACATTCATCTGCGTCGCGTCGCTTGCGTTTCTTGCCGTCGGATGCCAGAACCAATCGGATCCAGTGGCATCAAGTTCTGAAACGCCCGCAGCTCACTCGGAGGTTGCTGGTCACGAGCATGAAGGACACACAGACGCGGATCTAGAGACCGCGATGGCAGAGCTGAATCCCGAAGACCGAACGGAGGCCGAGGCTCAGAAATTTTGTGCGGTGATGAACACCAGTCTTCTTGGTTCAATGGGGCCACCATTGAAGCTTGATGTAAAGGGGCAACCCGTTTTCGTTTGCTGCGATGGCTGCAAATCCAAAGCGATGAAGAACGCCGATCAGACCCTGGCGACGGTGTCAAAGCTGAAAGCCGAGAACACCAATCGCAGCAAATAGTCGTCTCTTTGTTCATTTTGAAGATAGAATCATCGCTATGAAATACATGATTGTGAAGTTGGTTGTTATTGCCTGTGGCCTGACAGTGTCTGCTCGGACAGAGCTTGCCGTGGCTGATTCCGCCGGTGATTCCGTGGTAATTGCTTCCGGAAGTGGAACGCTGGTACCAAAACAGCCGCAGGCGGCGGTCGGAGACGATGGCTCGGTGCATCTTGTCTTCGGGTTGGGCGACATGGTGCATTATAGCCAGTCTCTCGACGAAGGCTCCACTTTCGCGGCGTCGCGGCAGGCATTTCGAGTTCCAAATCTGTCGCTTGGAATGCGTCGTGGTCCTCGAATTGTGAAGACGAAAACCGGGATTGTTGTGACGGCGATTGGTGGCCAGATCGGGAAGGGTCGCGATGGAGATGTGCTTGCCTGGCGATCGCTGGACGACGGAAAAACATGGCAGGGTCCTGTGCGCGTGAACGATACGGCTGATTCAGCTCGAGAAGGGCTGCACGCCATGGCGTCTGGCGCAGACGGTTCGATCTGGTGCGTCTGGCTTGACCTTCGAGACAAGGCGTCAGAAATCTATGCGACGGTTTCGAAAGACGATGGTACCACCTGGGAGCCGAACCAATGTGTCTATCGATCGCCGGATGGGAGTGTTTGTGAATGCTGTCATCCGTCGGTGATTGTTGATGGTCGTAGTGTCCATGTCATGTTTCGAAACTCCATCGGCGGCAACCGCGATATGTATGTCACCTCGTCAGCAGATGGTGGAAAATCGTTTTCACAGGCGACGAAACTGGGTTCGGGAACCTGGACTCTGGACGCTTGTCCGATGGACGGAGGAATGCTGGCGGCTGGCCCAGACGGGGCGATTGACACAGTCTGGCGACGTGATGGAAATATTTATCGGGCTTCCGGCGATGGGTCACCGGAAGTGCGTCTTGGATCGGGGGAGCAGCCCTGGATGACAGGAACTCTACAAGGTTCGGTCATCGTCTGGACGGTCGGCCGCGACGGTGACCTGCTTCTCAAGCACTATGCCGCAGGCAAACCGGAAAAACTGGCCGGAGGTGCGCGCGATCCGATGATTACGTCTGCTTCAAATGGCAAAGGGCCTGTGATTGTGTGCTGGGAATCGAAGCCTGGAGGTCGTCATGTCGTGATGGCCGTGCGCGTGGATGTGAACAAATAGGAGTCCTGTGACGCTCCTCAATTCTTTCGAGTCGGGAACGCAGAGATGAGAAAGTACTTCTGGCTGGTCGTAGTTTGTCTTGTTTCAGCGTATTCCTTTGCGCATGAAGGACACAAACCGCTTCCGACTCGCGGGATGGAAATCAATATCGACACGGGCAAGATGATTCTCACGAAGTCCGCGCGGGCGACGCTGGATGTTCAGACGGCTGAAGTCAGCCCTAAAAAAGTGATGCCGTCGATTCTGGCCTATGGAACCCTGGTTTCGCCTTGGAACCGCCATGCGATGGTGAGTTCACCTCTTTCCGGCCGAATTGTCGAACTCCTCGTAACGCCAGGTGAATCCGTCAAAGCCGGGCAGTTATTGGCGGAACTGGACAGCCCGGACCTTGAGTCCCTGCAACTGGAAATTCGCAACTCGCAAACGGCGCTGAATCTGTCTCTTAAACTGCTGGCCTCAGCGGCAGCCGCTGGGAAGACGGGTGCGATTCCGGAGGCTCGTGTCATTGAAGCGAATAACCAGGTTCAGAAAGATCGTGCGGCAGTGGAGATTGCCCGTGCCAGGTGGCTTAGTCTTCAATTGCCTGCGGATGAACTGGACGTGATGTTGCGGAGTCCGGATGAGTCGCGTCAACAGCGGCTGACTCTCAGAAGTCCGATCAGTGGAACGGTGACACACACGGATTTGTCTGTCGGCAAGGTGATCAACTCCAAAGAGCATCTGTTTGAAGTTCTCGATCTGTCAACACTTTGGCTAAAGATCGGCGTCCTGGAAAAGGACCTTGCACGAGTCGCGATCGGCCAATCTCTGGAGTTGACTCTGACGGCCAATCCAGATCAGAAGATCGCGGCCCGGGTCGATGTGCTCGGTCAGTCTCTGGATCCAGCGACACATCTGGGAACCGTCTGGGCTTCACTGTCGAATTCGGCTCCCGAAGACAGGCTGCTTCTGCCCGGCATGTCGGGACAGGTGCAATTAAAAATTGGGGACGCGAGCGAGAAAGTTGTCGTCCCCATGTCGGCTGTCATTCGCGATGGTGCCGAACGGTTTGTGCTTGTCGAAGAAGAGCAGACAAAGGTGGCATCGACCTACCAGAAGCAGACCATCGTTTTCGGGCAGCGTATGGGAGACCTCATCGAAGTGCGCGGCGGCAATTTGTTCCCGGGGGATCGCGTTGTCACGCAGGGAAGTCATGAGCTTGGCAGTTTTTTCACGAAGGGCGTGCTGAGAGTCAGCGATGAGACAGCCCGCGACATTGGGCTCACGCTGCAACCTGCGTCCTCTTTGGCTTTGGCGGAAACGATTATCGTGGATGGTGTTGTTGATGTGCCGCCAACGCGGCGTACTGTGGCTTCTTCCCAACTAAGCGGCTCTATCGCCAGTATTCTTGTGGATCGTGGACAGAAGGTTCGAGCCGGGGATGTGCTGGCAGAAATTGTCAGTCTGGACTTTCAGAACCTGCAGCTCGATTTCCTGCGCGCACATCTGGATGCGGAGTTGCAGCGGGAAATCATGACCAATCTTGGCGAGGCTGCTGATGCTGTTTCCCAGCGACGGCTGTGGGAAGCGGAGAGTCGCTGGAGTCTGGCAGGCGGGCTGCGTGAAAGCATGCAGCTGCGATTGATGTCCGCTGGAATCTCCGAGGAACAACTGACACAGCTTGCAAACGCGCGAACGCTGTTACCAACACTGCCTGTCCGATCACCGATCGATGGTGTTGTGATCGATTTCGACAAGGTTCTTGGCCATGTTGTGCAGCCTGATGAGTCCATGTTTGAGATTCACGACTTATCTCACGTGTGGGTGCAGGGCTTTGTTTCGGAACGAGACCTTGCGCGGGTCAGGGTCGGGCAGACGGTCCGTGTTCGATTTGTCGCGGATGCCTCGGAAGTCGTGACGGGGACTCTGGTCCGAAGTGGTCGCTCCGTCGGAAGGGATGACCGAACGCTGTCTGTCTGGATAGAACTCAGTCAGATGCCGCGCATGCCGATTCAGCACAACATGCTGGCTCGACTGACGATTGAGACCGGAGCACTGCCGCCACAACTCGCGGTGCCGCGTGAAGCGATTGTCAGCGAAGGGACTCGATCGTACGTATTCGTGCGTAAGGCTGATGGGACGTTTGAACGCCGAATCGTCTTACTCGGTCGGTCCGATGACGTGGCAGTTCAGATTCTGGACGGCCTGATCCTGAATGACTCGGTCGCTGTCAGCGGGGTCATGGCACTCCAGACGGGTTATGCGGCGCTGCGTTAGCTGTTGTTGATTGAGTGAGCCGCAAAGCGCTAGCTGCGGGTGACAGTGTGGAAAACTCAGGAAAACACCCGCGGCTAGCGCCTCGCGGCTCAGAGTTGAATGAGATCTCATGCTGAACGCTATCATTGAATTTTCTCTCAAGAATCGCGGCTTCGTGCTGATCGCTGCGATCACTGTCCTTCTGTACGGCGGATACACGCTCAGCGAAATGCCTGTGGACGTGTTCCCCGATCTGAATCGACCAACCGTGACCGTAATGACCGAGGCGCCTGGTCTCGCGCCGGAAGAAGTGGAAATGCTGGTCACGCGACCGATCGAGTATCTGTTGAACGGCGCAACAGGGGTTCAACGTGTGCGTTCCGCATCCGGAATTGGCTTGTCGATTGTGTGGGTAGAGTTTGAGTGGGGAACCGAGATTTATCGCGACCGCCAGATCGTGGCGGAGAAAATGCAGATTGCCAGAGAGCGGCTTCCGGGGGATGTGAATCCGGTCATGGCTCCCATCTCGTCCATCATGGGCGAGATCATGCTCCTCGGATTGCGTTCAACGAAGCGACCCGCCGACGATGCTGCCGCCGCAGAATTGAACATGGAATTGCGAACGCTGGGAGAATTCACGGTTCGTAACAGACTACTCGCCGTCGAAGGTGTTTCTCAAGTGACGGTCATGGGAGGAACGCTCAAACAGTATCAGATCATTACTTCTCCAGCGCGACTGGCGGCTCAAAACATCACGCTGGAGCAACTGACCGCTGCCGCCGAAAAGGCCAACGTCCTTGCAGGCGGCGGCATTATGGTGCGATCGCCGAAAGAATCCCTGATCCGGATTAGTGGCCAAAGTATGACTTTGGAGGACATTGAGAACACTCCCGTCATGTGGCGCAACCAACGAGCCGTGCTGTTGAAAGAAGTGGCCGACGTACAGTTTGGTGGCCCGATCCAGCGCGGTGCTGGCAGTGTGCTGATCCGAGTAGGCGACAGATTCGAGGGTGGATCGGCCGTCATGCTTGCCGTTCAGAAGCAGCCGCATGCCGACACACTGAAACTCGATCAGCAGATTGACATGGTGCTCGAAGAACTTCAGCGTGGCTTACCGGAAGGAATCGTCATCGAAGATCGCATCTTCAAACAGGCGGATTTTATTGAGGCAGCCGTGGAGAATGTTGTCGAGGCTGTTCGTGACGGAGCGGTCTGGGTCGTCGTTGTGCTGTTCATCTTCATGTGGAATTTTCGAACCAGTATCAGTTCGCTGACGGCCATGCCTGTTTCCATCCTGCTGACAGTACTGATCTTTCGGTGGTTTGGTATTTCAATCAATACGATGACGCTGGGAGGTATCGCGGTTGCTGTCGGCGACCTTGTAGATGACTCCATTGTGGACATTGAGAACATCCATCGGCGACTGAAAGAGAATCGTCAGAAGACCGTGCCCGACGATGCCATCAAGGTGATTTATGACGCTTCCTGTGAAGTTCGTAACTCGATCGTGTATGCAACACTGATCGTCGTGCTGGTTGTGTTTCCTCTGTTCTCCATGGCTGGCCTCGAAGGCCGCATGTTCGCACCACTGGGTGTGGCCTACATGACGTCGCTCCTGGCATCACTGGTTGTGTCGCTGACGATCACGCCGGTGCTGGCTTCTTATCTGCTGCCGAAGGCTCGGTTTCTGGACGAGAGGGGCGATCCGTTTGTCCTCCGTGTGCTGAAGTCTGCCACATCCGTCATGCTGCGGTGGACACTGCGGCATGTCAATCTGGTGCTTGGCGGGACAGTTGCGATGGTCAGCGTTGCCATGCTGGCGCTGTTCTGGATGGGTGGCGAGTTTCTTCCACCGTTCAACGAGGGCACATTCACGATCAGCTTTCAGGCAGAACCAGGCACCAGTCTGGATGAAAGTCAGCGACTGGCTCAGCGAGCCGAAATGCTGCTGATGCAGATTCCTGAAGTCCTTTCGATCTCGCGTCGCACTGGCCGAGCGGAACTGGATGAGCATGCGGAAGGCGTGAACTCATCTGAGATCGATGTTCGTGTTCAGGAGTATCGTCGTCCCAAACGTGGTTGGAGTGCGGCAGTTCTGCGAATGATCCCGATCGCCCATCTCTGGGGATTCGAAACGAACGGTCGACCGCGTGAACAGGTTATGGAAGATATCCGCGAACGTATCACTTTGATCTCCGGCACCAGGGCCAACATCGGTCAGCCGATTTCACATCGTCTGGACCACATTATGTCCGGCGTCCGGGCTCAGATCGCCGTCAAGGTTTTCGGGAACGATCTGCGAGAACTGCGGAATGCCAGTCAGGATGTGTACGCGGCGATGAATCGGGTTCGTGGCGTTGTCGATCTGCAACTGGAACCTCAAGTGGAAGTATCACAGGTGCGTTTGCAGGTGCGTCGTGAAGACGCAGCTCGTTATGGATTAGCGCCCGGGGATGTGGCGACCCTGTTGGAAACCGCGTACAAGGGCCGTGTCGTTTCGCAGGTTTTGGATGATGATCGAATTTTTGGGCTTGTCGTCTGGTACGACGAAGCGTCTCGTAGCGATCCCGATGTCATTGCCCAGACGATTCTGGACACACCGTCCGGCCGCAAGGTCTCGCTGGGTGAGGTTGCGGATGTGCTGGATACAACCGGACCGAACACGCTGAATCGAGAACACGTTCAGCGCCGCATTGTCGTCTTTTGCAATGTCGAAGGACGGGATCTGGCCAGCGTCGTGGGAGAGATCAAGAGCCTGACGATGCCTATTGAAGAGCAACTTCGGTCGTTGCAGGGCAATTATCACATTGAATACGGAGGTCAGTTCGAGGCACAACAGCAGGCCAATTTTCGACTGCTGATTCTGGGAAGCGTATCGGTGATTGGTGTGTTTCTCTTATTGACAAAGTGCCTTGGGTCCTGGCGAGCCGCAGTACAGGTACTGGTCAATATCCCGCTGGCTGCACTGGGGGGCGTTGTCGCTCTTCTGATCGCTAATCAGCCATCTGCGGAGGCTTTGCAAGCCGTGGAATGGTGGCAGTGGCCACGAGTCTGGATCAGCGCGACCAGCCTTTCTGTCGCGCATTGGGTTGGCTTTATTACGCTGATTGGAATTGTCAGCCGCAACGGCATCATGATGATCTCGCATTATATTCACCTGATGGAACACGAAGGCGAAGCTTTTGGCGAGGAGATGATCATCCGAGGTAGTCTGGAACGTTTGTCACCTGTGATGATGACAGCGGCTACCAGTTTCATTGGACTGCTGCCGCTTTTGTTTGGAGCGGGACAAACGGGAAAAGAGATCCTGTACCCGCTGGCTCTTGTTGTGTTTGGCGGCATGCTGGCGTCCACAGTGCTCGACCAGGTCGTTACACCGGCACTTTTTTTAAAGTTTGGTCGCCGCGTCTACGACGCGCCGAACCCATCAACCTGACGTGCCAACCCGCTGACACCTTTGTTTTTCCCAGGACAAACGAATGTCGTTCCCATGGGCAAATTACCTGAAAAAGAAAGCGGTGACGAGTCACCGCACTCCAAAGGTCGCTTGTTAAGGTTTAGTGTGGGCTGGCCTTGTGGGATCACCTGAGCGGAACCGCG
>JAYUVA010000352.1:0-3450 GCA_043754375.1 Candidatus Kuenenia sp.
AGCAGGCGGTTGGCGATCGTCGATCAGAAACGCGGCGATGTCGGCGACAGTCTGCAGCGACGTCGAAGCCGGTTTCGCATCCTCTACTATCCCCGTTTCCAACGGAACACCGTCAAGCTGCACCAGATGCAGCGCTCGCAAATCGGCCAATGCGGAGCGAAGCTCTCCGTCCGCACGAATGATGATTTCGGATTCCCCTTCGCGGACGGTCACGGTTCCCAGCATTTGACGCTGATAGCGACTCCATGCGCCGGTTGAACCAACTTTTCCTGCCAGCACCGGCTCGGCGCCTTCGATCACAAAGGAATTGCCCGCTGCGTTCGCATCACAGGCCCATTCGGCCCAGACATCCATCTGTCGCACGAGGGGCGACTTAATGCGCCAACGAACCAAGTCGTCTTTATCATGCCATAACCCAACATTCTGAAACGGCAGCTCAAAGGTGATATCGCCGCCATAGATTTCGGCCTGCGACGCCGGCAATACGACGTTTCCCTGTGGCGGGACTTCGACAAGCGTCGGTTGATTGCCTTCCAATATCTTTGGCGGCAAACGCAGCGTTCGGAAAAATGCCCAGAGATGATTCATGTCTTCCGGTGTCGCGTTTTGCTCAAACCCTTCGGGCATCAGCGACTTGCCTGTACTGTGGAGTTCATCGATCTCAGAACGCAGGACGCTTTCCCGCTTGCCTTCAGCGGCCAGCAGCGTGAGCCCCGAAGTGGTCTCTTCAGCAATCAGGCCTGTGACGCTGCGGCCATCTCCCAGCACCGCAACATACGACTGATACCGTGGATCCACAGCCTGATTCGGATCCAGCATGGCGATCAGCAGCGATTGGACCGGCTTGCCGCCATAGGCCGTGATATCCGGACCGACGACATGTCCCATGTCCTGCAGCCGATGGCAATTTGAACAATGCTTCTGGAAGACCTGGCGACCCTTGCCGGGATCGCCGTTCTCATGCAGAGCCGCCGTGAATCGATCAATTGCCTGTTGACGTCCGGCGGTCGTTCGGAGTGTGAAACTTCGCGCGGCGGCAATACGGATCGACTCTTCCGCATTTTCGAGCAATGCCTGTTGCTGCGGCAAATCGAGTTCGCCGGTGGAGACAGTTCCTGTTTCAATGGCTGCCAGCAGACGCTCGGCCCAGGCAGACCGCGACAACAGCAGGGAAATGCCTTCTTTCCGCAGCCGAGGCTCGCGGGAGGCCCAATCCGTGAGCATAACATCAGCGACCTCCGGTCTGCTGTCTCTCTTCAATGCCTCAATTGCGGCCGATTGCAACTCAGGCTGCGTTCGAGGCGTCAGCAGCGCCGCCAGCGAATCCGAATGTGGTTCACCCAGGAACGGTGCCAGAGCCAACAGCCTGACGGCTGCAATCCGGGTTTTGATTTCCAATTCATCGTGTTCGACAACGTGCAGTGCTGCATCAATTGCCGGCATCCATGCGGCATGAATATCGTTGTCGCCGGGTGAAACATCCTGCGGTGAGCGGAGACTCCAGGCATCGACGAACTGAGCCAACCTCGAAAAATGTTCGGCAGCGGCTGACTCTGAAACTCGGCCGGATAGCTCTTTCAGAAGCGTCAACAGCGAATCAGAATCTGCCAGAGTCGCAGCGGAGACAAGGAGCCGGTCTGCAGCATCAGCCATGTCGGGCTGCGTCCGGAGTTCATTCAGAACCTGGACAACGTTTGCCGACGTCAGTGAACTCTCGACAGCGGATTTCAGATGAGCATTGCTGCCGTCCGTGGCAATGATCCTGGCCAGAACGGTCGCGGATTCTGCCGGTTTGAGAAATCCAGAGGAATAGGCGACCTGCATCCGCAAAAAGGGGTCGGCATCATCAGCAGCTCTGACCACAGCTTCCGTCAGTTCCGTGGACACATTGAGCTGCGACTCTGCCACCCGGACGGCATGACGACGAACGTGGGAATCGGCGTCGGCCAGCATTTCCAGCATGATTTCGGCTGCTGGCGGTTCCAGATTCGCCCAGGATGATAACGCCTGGACTCGCACTTCAGGGCGGACAGAATCCACACAAAGGCGTCTCAGCGCCGGAATGGCCGTTCTGTCGTTGTGCCACTGAATCAGTTGCTGCACCAGGTCACGCTGCGTCCCATTGGGTGAATCCATAGCCGCCGCCAATTCCACACCATGCAGCTGATCGAGCCGCAGCACTTTGCGAAGTGCGCGGCCTTCCGGGATGACTCGATAAATTCGGCCCATTGTGGCTCCGGCACGCGGATCCAGCGTGGCCAGCGTGTCGGGTGGAATCCAGATCGGATGTTCAATCACATACCGGTACATATCGACGATCCACAACGCACCGTCCGGCCCTGTGCGCGCCTGGACGGGACGAAACCAGGGATCTGTCGAAGCCAGAAACTCGCGGTCAGATTCATCTTTATCGCGGCGACTGGTGAACGTCACTCCGCCCGGTGTCAGAATCTGTCGATGCACAAGATTGTTGACCGGCTCGCAGGTCAGTGCATTGCCTGAATAGTCTGTCCCCAGCAGATCATCCCGATAAATTCCAAGGCCACATGCCGCCGTCGGCCGATTCGGCGGCCCTGACAACATGAACAGCACCTGACTTGAAATCGAGAATAACCGCCCTGGCTCAGGCCCGGCGGCAATTCCAACAACGGTTTGTGATGGGGCCAAATAAGGATTGCGACGCAAATAATGGTCAGCCAGGGGATAATGCATCAGCATCGTTCCGTTGTTGCAGCCGAACCAGTCGTCCCAGTCATTGCGGACTCGCCCCTGTTGAGTCGAGCCCGTGGCGGGCTCGAAAACTCCAGTGTCCGGATTGAAACGGAAATCGCGCTGGCTCAGTGCGATCACTTCACCGGTCTGCACGTTCGTGATTTCACCGCCAAAGAGTCCGCACGAACCATAGACCCAGCCATCAAGGCCATATTCCAGACTGTTGACTCGGGCTTGATAGTTGTGAGTGGCAAAGCCGGTGAACAGCTTGCGCACGTCATCCGCTTTGCCATCACCGTTCGTGTCTTCCGCATACAGAATGTCTGGTGCCGCACAAACAAGCACGCCGTTTCGCCAGGCCGTGACTCCTGTCGGGAACGGAATACCCTTTAGAAAAACCTCCGACCGATCATAGTGACCATCACCGTTGTCATCGTACACACACCGAATCTGCCCGCCATCGTCCGATGCATCCGGTGCATCGGCAGGACGTGACGATTGACCAGCTCCATCGTCTGGTTTCGACTTGACGCTCTCCGTTCGCCCTTGCGGATAGTCGTTCATTTCTGCGACCCAGAGCCGACCATCGACACCGAAGGCAATCGCGACGGGACTTTCAATCAGAGGCTCAGACACCACAAGTTCTGCGCGAAATCCCGGCTTCGTGCGCAGCGACGCAACGGCATCGGACGGTGCCAGCGGGGGCACTCCATTGGTCTTCGCTGTGTCCACCGCAGC
>JAYUVA010000353.1:0-2900 GCA_043754375.1 Candidatus Kuenenia sp.
CCAGACATGCAGATCATTCCGGATCGCGCTGCTGACCAGTGTCATCACGACTTTTGCGACCATCGGTCGATGGACCCAGTCAACCCGGGCCGCTATTCCGGCGGCTTCTTCAGGTTTTCGGCGTGCATCGTTTTCGTCTCCTCCACCACTGCCGACCATTCCGGATGCGAATGAATGGCGACAAGGTCTTCGTCTTTCTGAAGATGGTCAAAATCATCGAATTCGGTCGCAATCGTCAGCCGCAGCAGCTCAATCGCTCGATCGCCGTAGCGTTTCTTTTGTTCTTCCGAGACGTTGGAATTTTCGAGGGCTCTTGAATAGGAACACGCCCCGTTGTAGAGGCTGGAAAGATCCCGGGGAGCCGTCACCACCAATTTCTCAGCGTACTTCAGACCGGATTCCGTATCGCCAAGACGGACCTGACATAAGGCAATCAGGCTCTCAATATCCATGTTTTCCGGGGACAGGCGATCGCCGATTTTGAGATCACTCATGGTCTCCTCAAAGCGATTCAGATGCATCAACACGGAAGATCGCTGGATGTACAGCCGCGGCAGGTAAGGATCCTGTTCGATGCACTCCGTGTACATCGCGAGCGTCTCCTCGTTGTCTTCGAGTTTGTCTTCATCCTTCCCCGGCACATTCAGGCGCTGAGCCAACATCTGGATGGCCGGAGAACGCCGCTCGGCATCCCGAATCTGCAATGCCGCCTTATCTCGGAGGCCTTTGTTCTCGCAGCGGGCCACGCGGTTCAGACTGCGACGACATTCCGGATGCGCAAACATCGCAATCGTTTCAATCAATCGATGCACATACATTTTGTTCTCAATCGGGACGTCCTCTGCCGTGCCTGTTTCCTGGACAGCTTTCGCCAACCGGGCCGTAAGCATTGCGATCGATTCTTCGGATGCATCAATCGCCAGCAGTTGAATTGTGTCTGAAGCGATCGATCGCGCGATTGAGCGTTCGGCTGTGTTCAGTTCGGCCGCGTCCAGAAATGGAGCTTCGATCAGCGTTTGAGCCAGCGGCTTCCAGCGAGGATGATCCAGCATGACCAGATGTCGCAGCGTCTGTTGTCTGGCTGCAGGCGGAAGTGCTTGAAAGTCCTCAATGATGTCATCCAGTTGTCCTGCAGAGGCACAACGCAGCATCGCATGAGCCGAGAGGGGTTGATGGGGCGCATCAGTGTCGGACTTCAGATCCTGCAGCAGCATTTCTGTCCATTTTGGCGATGGCAACTGCACGACCGCGCTGCGTACACTGTCGCTGATCTGTCCCGATCGAATTCGCTGATCAAGACACTCGCGAATAGTCGCATCGTCCGCAGAATCTCCCGCTTCGACCAGCGCCGCAAGTGCGATGTCCTGTAAGGCAGGATCGGACAATTGCAGCATATGACGGCGCAATGCGTCCAAAGTCCCGGCGTGTCTCTGCTGTCTCAGAAATGCCAGCGCGGAACCCATCAGACTGCGCTGATTCGGAGCGAAACGCCGGGGAGAACCGAACGCATCGGACGGCACATCACCATCGGGTTCCAGCAATGCTGCCGGATTGTCATTCACTGCGACGGCCGTATCTGCCCCGGTTGCAGCGTCCTGCAGTTTTTCCGCGACATAACCGGCAACCAGTGATGTCCAGCGTTCGCCGTTGAGCTGAATGATGGCGCTCAGAATCTGGTGCTGCATTTCCGGCGTGCTCCTGCCGGCCTGCCACAGTTCCGTCATTGCTGTTTCTGCGGCTGGATCGAGGCTGCAGATGAGTGAGCGCAAGGCCGTGCGTGAGACTCGCGGATCACGACTCTCACTCAGAACCTGCAACGCCTTCACCGACTTTGAGCCGGGGATCAGGTTCAGATAACTGGCCACTTCCATCTGCAAATCCGGCGATCCCTGCAACGCTTCGCCGATAATGACTTCGGCCTGTTCAGGTGTCAGGCGATCTGCCGCACCGGCCATCGCCGCGCGCCGAATGCCGGGAGTTGGATGTCGCAGATCGGCGACCACGAGGTCCATAGGAATGTGTCGATAGACAGGAGTCAGCGCGTTTGCAATCGCGGCTTCAGCAGTCGGCAGCACTACGATCGGACGTCGATACATTCCATACTGCCGGTTGACAGCTTCGGTGAGGCCACCCACAAGAATCTGCTGAAACTGAATCTGCTGACGCGGAAATGGCGGGGCGAGGCGGGGCATGAACCGCATGTTCGGATCATTCGCAGTCGCGCTGGTGTCGAGCATACCGCTCAGCCACAAATTGAATTCTTCATGGATCACCGGTGGCTGTTCTCGCGTCGATGACATCAGAATCCGTTCGATCCCTGCAGTCGCAGCAGACCTGAGCACACTGGCAACAGGCCAGATTGCAAGGACATCCAGATTGCGATTCGTGGTAATCTGAAGCAGGCAACCCTCAGGACCCAGGCGAGTTTGTTGAAAGCCGCTTTGCCTGCGAACTTCCTCGTTGAGATTGATGTCGATGGGTTTTTGATCGGTCGCATCCACGGGAGGCGGCTGCCAGCGAAGAATCATCGACGGCTCTTTACCGTCGTAGACGATGGAACCGAATCCGACCCAGCCTGCTGCGGCTTGACCGGGTGTCATTGTGCTGCGAGGGAAATTGGGATGTGAATCGACGGACCCGATTTCTGCAGGTTCCCCGTTGACCAGCAGTTGAAACTGTTCGCGGGCAATCGGCTGTGCTTTGTCCGAGGAATTTTCCACGTTCACGGCAATGATCAGCCGCAGCGTAAATTCCTGTGCATCGCGCCCGACATTCAACAACGCTTCGATCTCGGAGACGGTAACCTTGAGTGTCGAGACGCCGCCGTCCGGATTCGCGCCGTCGTGCTCGTCGCACGCTGATGCACAAAGGTGTGCTGGCTCATTGAGACTGCCGATCAA
>JAYUVA010000354.1:0-5978 GCA_043754375.1 Candidatus Kuenenia sp.
CAGCTTTACAAGGCACTGACGGAAGATCAGAAAAAACTGATGGCGTTTGATTTTGAGGACCCGCTGCGGCAGGAGATCGATAACAACTGGCACATCACAAAAGCTGTCATTGGCCAGACGTTTGACAAAGACCAGCAAGGTTTGATTCGTGACATCTTCATGGGGCTGCACAGCGAAGAGTACGCTGAGACCGTGATGAAACAGGTCGAACACGACAACGGCAATACGAATCGTACAGGCGGATTCCAGGGCTGCTCCATTGCACTCTTTGGAACGCCGGGCACCGGGAAGTTCGAATTTGTCCTCTCCGGTCGCCATGTCACTCGACGCATGGACGGAGATTCTGTCGAAGCCGCGGCGTTCTGGCACCATTCCGCAACGCCGATGTGGAAGAATCGATGAAGATCATCGAGGCCGCCGGTTTCGACAATCTGTACTTCGCATGGTCATGAGCGTGACACCTGGCGAGCGGCATGCGTCAGCTTGCCGGCACAAGAACTTTGCAAAGCCACGGTCGTTTGCCTATTCTGCCACTGCACTCAGCGTCATGTTACTAAATCAACGGGACCGATTCCGGAACTGAAGCCACCATGCACCGATCAATGCTGCTCGCATTTGCCGTTTACTGTTCGACGTGTTCTGTCACAAACGCTGATGACTTTCTCCTGCGCGTCGATACCATCGGATACATCGACAAACCCGCATCTGAGAAAGACCCGCAGGAAACGATCCTGCGCAGCATCGAAGTCGTTGCACATCCAGAGTCAGCATTTTACAGCAAGGTCAAAACGGGAACCCAAACACTGGCTGTGAAGGGCAAACTACGTTCCGCCGACAGCGGTGGTTTTAATCTGCAGATTCGATATGTTTGTTCAATCGAAACGGGAATCGGTGTGCCAACCAACGATGGCGGCTGGGAATCTGTCCCCGATGCGACGGAGATTCAAACAAACATTACGATTGCATTGGGCGAATCCGTCATGCTCGGCGGATTTGAAACAAAGGAAAGTGGGTCAGGCAAACCAGAATGCCACTCGAAAACCCGATGCGTTGTGGTTCTCGCCAGGTACGAACCAACAGATGATTGACGAACACAACATAATAACGCGATGAACGCTTAGCCGGCCACAATGCATATTTGAAATGGCACAATTGACGAGGTTGATGCGTTACATATCGCGACCGTGGCTCATCATCGGATAGAATATTTGTTGACGTGGAATTGCAGGCATATCGCGAACGCGAGGATTCTACCTCGGATTCATCAGGTCCTGGCTGACATGAACGTTCCAATCCCGATCATTTGTACCCCCGAGGAGTTGCTGGGCGATGATACAGAAACCGACAACTGAATCCCCGATTGAAGAGATTCATCGAGTTCGTCGCGAGATATCTGAGCGTTTTGCTGGCGATATTTCTGCCATCGCAGAAGATGCCGCGCAACGGCAAGCAGCTTCAGGGCGTTCAGTATGGCAGCCGATGAAGACAAACAAGACGATGCTCCCGAGCGACGATAGCGCGGTTCCTGACAATAGTGAGACCTCCCCAGCCGCAGGTTGATCGTGATCGTTCTGCCACAACAAGCGGGGCTATCCTTATGCGATTGATTGCCGCTGTTATTGCTCTGACGCGGAAGAGATTCAGGTGACGCGAATGCTTGATGTTGGTTCTTTTCGAGCCTCCACATATGTCGGAAACCCGATCTGAATTTGAACCCGCAGTTTCCACATCGGGACGGCACATCGCTTTTGTGCAGAATCGCGGCAACCTGAGTCTGGCGCTGGTGATTGAGGATCTGTCAAAGACTCTGGTGGGTGAAGTTCCACCCGGAGGTGGATTTTCCGGCATGCATAGCCCAGCGTTTACCAGCAATCGCGATGGCAATTACGAGATTTACGTCAAGAAACTGGACGGTTCTGGCCTGCTTCGACTGACAAACAATGCCGAGCAGGACGATTTTCCGGTCTGGGATCCCGAGGGAAACAGCCTGATCGTGGTTGGCGAACGAGACGGTCAGTCGGATCTGTATCGAATTCCGGCATCGACGTTTTAGAATTAACCAGACCCCTCTCAACGGACCCGGACCCCTCCCATGCCTGAACGATCGCCAAACCCGCCGCAGCGTGCAGTTGTCTATGCCGTCGCGACATTTGATACGAAGGCTGAAGAACTGGCCTGGGTCGCGTCATGTCTGCGGAAGGCAATGGTTGAAGTCATCACGGTCGATGTCAGCACTGCGCGTCCAACGGATGTTGCTGCAGACGTGACGGCGTCTCAAGTTCTTGAGGCATCCGGACTGACGTTAAGTGACGTCCAGTCAAAAGATCGAGGCGGTGCCGTGACAGCGATGTCGGACGCATTTCGATTCTGGCTGCTCCAGGAATACGCGAACGGGCGAGTTGCCGGGGTAATCGGAATTGGCGGCAGTGGCGGCACTGCCATCGTCACAGCGGGGATGCGTGCATTGCCGGTCGGAATTCCTAAGCTCATGGTATCGACGATGGCGAGCGGCAATACTTCACCGTACGTTGATTGCAGTGATATCTGCCTGATGCCGTCGATCGTCGATGTCGCCGGGCTGAATACGGTTTCACGGCGAGTCCTCAGCAACGCCGCTCATGCGATGGCAGGCATGGTCTCGCACTTTGTGACCGAGACAGTTGCGAGACCGGCGATCGGCATGACAATGTTCGGCGTGACGACGCCGTGCGTGACGACGGTTCGCAAATCCCTGGAAGACGCGGGCTTTGACTGTCTTGTGTTTCACGCGACGGGCACCGGTGGCCGCGCGATGGAGAAACTGGTTGAGTCCGGATTGATCGAAGGCGTGCTGGATGTCACCACCACGGAAGTTGCAGACGAAGTCGTCGGAGGCATCCTGACGGCAGGCCCGCCACGATTTGACGTTATCCTGCAAAAACAGATTCCGTATGTGATGAGTCTCGGTGCACTCGACATGGTGAACTTTGGAGCGAAAGAAACGGTGCCAGACCGCTTCCGCAACCGGACGCTGCATGTACACAACGCGAATGTGACGCTCATGCGCACGACAGCGGAAGAAAATCGTCAGGTCGCCAGATGGATCGCGGCGAAATTGAATCAATCCTCGTCCGCCGTCACGTTGCTGATTCCCGAGCAGGGTGTGTCAGCGATCGATGCGGCAGGCCAGCCCTTTCACGATCCTGCGGCCGACGCGGTGTTGTTCGATCAACTGGAGTCGCTCGTCGAGCAGTCGGAATTGCGTCGAGTCGTCCGATTTCCGCAGCACATCAACGACCCGGAATTTGCCAGGGCACTGGTGGACGAATTTCAGCGACTCTGGGCCATGCGACGGACATGAATGTCCATCCTGCGAAAATTGCAGGCTTTTGTGAGTATTTTCAACTCTTTGAAAGTTTTCTGAACGAAACACAATCCTGATTCACACTATTCAGGCAGGTGGAATTGTCACTGCTGTGAACCGGGAGATTGTTATGCGATTGACTCTGCGAACACTGTTGGCGTACCAGGATGACCGTTTGTCTGCGGCAAATGCGAAGGAACTGGGGCAGAAAATCGCGAAGAGCCCGTTTGCATCAGAGCTCGTCGAGCGTATCCGCGAAGTCAAACGGCGACGCCGGCTTGCAATGCCCGACAAACCTGCCGCAATGATTGATGCCAATCTGATTGCCGAATATCTGGACGACCAGTTAACACCAGAACTCGTGGCCCGACTTGAAAAGGAGGTGCTCGCATCCGACACGATGCTTGCTGAAGTTGCTTCGGCACATGAGATTCTTGGACTTCTGAGCGATCCCGTGACTGTAGAACCGCGACTGCGTGATCGTCTTTACGCGCTTGATCCGACGGGAAAGACCGATGTGGTACGTGCTCTGGGCGGTGACAATTCGCCGAATTCGCACTCTGCGACAGGGGATAGCAGTGAATGGAAACCATTGCCTGTGCCGGGCGAATCAACGCGGCGGGTGCCGATCTTTATTGTCGCGGGCTTGCTCATCATCTGGCTGGCGACCGTCGTTTCCGACGCCGTCCTTTTCGGGCCTGAATCCGCGCCGCTGGATGTCGCTGTTGCCGTCGTGAATGCAGATGAAGATGGTGCGCCAGAAAATCGAGTGAAACCTGCCAAAGATCCTGCGGACGGCAACGACAACGCTGATGGTGATGATGCGGCTCCGAAAAACAATGCGACGTCGAAGACCAACACGAAAGACGGCACTGGTGCCGAAAGCACAACAGTCGCAGATACCAATCCCGGCGAGCAGCGACTGATCGAAGTCCCTGCCGTAGCAACTCCGGCCTCAGGCGGGGCACCGGACGTTCCGTCGCCAGATCCCGTGCCAACTGTGGATGCGACCGAAATTCCGACCGTCGCTGTGGCTGATGTGGCTGCTGTCAAAGTTGAAATGGAGACAGTCGCAAATGCCGAGAACCTCAGCGTGCCATTTCATGTGATGGCCAACAACAAAAGTTTTTTTGTGTTTGATGAAACAGTCGATCGCTGGATGAAGCTGGATCAGATTCCCGGAGGTGAAATCGTCTCGACGTCTCGGAACACCGCCGACTGTCAGTCGATGTTTCAACAACGCTGGTTTGCAGTTGCAGAACCATTTTCCGCGAATCTCACTGCGGGAGATCGTGGCTGGAACGCGATGATGATGGGGTCTGTACTGGCGCGGCTTTCCCCGGCCAGCACCCACGGTCTGGAAGTCTTTTCCGGCCGCATCAAACTGTCCGTCGATGCGGCGCAGCCGTGGGTCGAAGACAGTTCACCAGTATTCTCCCTGAAGACTGCCGGTGTCACCTCCATGATTGTACTCCAGTCAGAAGACGCCGTCGTGGGCATCGAAGTCGTGCCGGTTGCCAACTCACAGCAGAAAGACAGGCAGTCAGATGTTGCGCCGCCGTCCGCCGCCGAGCTATTGCATTTGGACGGAGCCGATTTTCTTGTCAGTGTGACCGTCGTCACTGGGCAGGCAACTGTCCGGCTGTCAGGCCTCGAACAGGAAGTCGTACTGACAAATGGCAAAGGCCTTTCGTGGCTGGCACCGGATTCTTCAGATTCTGCTGCTGTTTCGGCAACTCCCGAAAATATCACTCCCAACGACGGCAATCAGATTGCCGCTGTTCCGGCTTGGTTGCATGGTGACACGAAGCCTGTTTCGGAAGCAGAAGTCCTTGACCTTCAGATCAAGGACGCCCTCGCAAAAGCCGACGATCCGGCACAGGCCATGATTCCATTGCTGTCGGATCGTAACCCGCAGTTGGGCGTTCGAGCCGTGCGTGTTCTGTCTGCTATTTGTGATGTAGACCGTCTGCTGTCTGCTTTGTTTGAGCCGCTTGATGAAGCGGTACATCGTGCATCGATTGACGGACTGTCGCACATCGCCAACGGTTCAGCGGATGGTCGCAGCACCATTCGGAATGCGTTGGAGACGCGATTACCGATGTCAGAGGTTGAGATCACCGTTTCGCTGCTGGCTGGCTTTGGAGATGCCGAAGCGCGGGATGCCGCCTTCTGTAAAACCTTAATCGAGTTGTTGAACAATGACCGACTTGCCACCAGAACGCTGGCGTTTTATCGCATTCAGCAGTATTCAAACGACCGTCTGGGATACCAGCCCGAAGCCGAATCGTCCCGCCGCCGCGATGCCGTGCGTCGCTGGGAGAAATTCCTCGACCGAAATGACGGAAAACTGCTCCCGTAAGGTATGAGATTGCTGGAGTACGGGCGCTATTCTACTGTGTTTTGCACCGCGAACATTCTTGTCCGGGACTGGACCATGCGATATAAACAACTCCAATGCGACTCATCTTCTTCCCTCGCAATTTTCGTAACAGTTCACGACTCAGAACGAAACCTGTGGCAGCAACCACAGATAAACACAAATTGACACAGATAGAAATCAACAATCAATCTGTGTTCATCCGCGTCCATCTGTGGTTGATACTGTCATTCTCGAAATGTCGTGAACGGTTAC
>JAYUVA010000355.1:0-4527 GCA_043754375.1 Candidatus Kuenenia sp.
ACGATCACGCTGACCCGCGGTGTCAAAGCACCAACGGAAAAATCGATCTGTGTGGCCCGCCTGATTCCGGCTGCAGACCGAAATCAGACCCACTTCGACCGTCTCTTGCAACCCAAAACTGATTTCATCTGAATTGAGATACCAGGAACCAATAGCCAAATGGCCCGAACGATGCTGCGCACTCTTGGTTCCGGACCCCCTTTTCCAAGCCAGTGGATTATTTCTAAAAATCGCTGGGGCGATTTGCGCCGCGATTCCGCATTGTAAGTGGCGCCACAGAGGCGGAATTCATGAGCGACCAGAATCAAACTGAAGAACCGATCTTTCTTGCAGCACTGCAATTGGCAACCGTGCAGGAGCGGATGACGTACGTGCAGGCTGCCTGCTCGCATGATGCAGAACTTCACGGAAGAGTCTCGGAACTTCTGGCGTCACGCGACGGGGTGAATGGGCCGCTTGACCGGCAGTACACCGCTGGACCGAAAGCGGGTCCGTGAAGCGGCGTATGGAGAGATTTTGCGGATGATCAGGGAAGAGGAATCTCCCCGGCCCAGCACGCGGTTGAGCGAATCGCAGGCAACCCTGGCATCCATTTCGGCACAGAGGCAAATGGAGCTGGCGCGGCTGACGAAGCTGATGCGGGGCGAACTCGATTGGATCGAGTTGAAATGCCTCGAGAAAGACCGCAGTCGTCGCTACGAGGCAGCCAATGGATATTCAGCGTTACCTGAACGACGAGCTAGTGAGGGCGTGTCCGCCATCCGCAGCCTATCGCTTCTCCAGGTTTGCCAGGCAGAACAAGGGCGTTCTGGCAACGGCCGGATTGATCGCTGTCACGCTGGTCGTTGGCACAGCGATCAGCGTCTCGCAAGCAATGCGGGCGACAACAGCCCAAGGGCTGGCCACCACCAACTTTCACGCAGCGGAAGTGCAGCGGCAAAAAGCACAGTCGCAAGTGCAACTTACCGAGCAGGCCAATGACCAGGCACTTCGCCGGCTTTACGAAGCTCAACTGGCCCAGGTCAAGGCGGGAAGCCTGAGCCGAAGGTCCGGCCAACGACTCGGCAGCCTTGAAACTCTGACGAAGGCCACCGCACTTGCCAGAGAACTCAAGCTTCCCGCGGAAAATGACTTGCAGCTGCGAAACGCGGCCATTGCATGTCTGTCGCTGTCCGATATGCGCTTGGCCAAAGAATGGGTCGGCTGGCCTGTCGGCAGCACCCATAGCGACTTCGACGAGAACCTGGAACGCTATGCGCGTGGCGATGTCCACGGGGCGGTCAGTGTCCATCGAGTCATCGACAATGTTCGGATTGCACTCTTACCGGCGACGGATCCATCCGTCTACTCGATCCGAACACCGGCAACGAACGGCTTATCTGCCGCATGGGCCTCGCCCTGGGGAAATGCGAAACGAATGTCTCAAGCCCCAACGGGCAACGCTGTGAAGGACTTTTCCCGCAATAAAACGGGACTTGTGAATGGAATAACTGGCGAATCCATCCTGCGTTTGAGCCACGAATGTGGCGACAGGTTGTAGCCACGGCGTGAGCCCTTGTCATTACCCACATTTTCTCTGAAGCATCGGCCGTTTTCGTTTAACCCGAGCCAACGGCGAGGATTCCACTGGGGCAGTGCGTGGCAACGGCCCGAAAGGTTTTTCTGAGGGAAATCGTGTGCTTCAACCCTGAAAGGGTTTCACAACAAAGCCTGGGGTCGCCGCGTTCCGGCGCACCCCAGGTCAGGAAACCCGGATCGCCCCGAACCCCAACGGGGTTCCACAACCTCCGATGCTGGAACACAAACAGGAACAAACAGGTGCCATGCACCAGAAAAAAGCTACAGTAGGATGGACATTCATGTCCGTCGCTCGGCCATGAAAACTTGTCGAAGCGAAGGTTGTTGTGCCGCGACAGCCGTTCGACAATGCGATGGTGCGTGGCCAATGTCTCGGACATGAATGTCCAAGGTACTGTAGCACGCAACCCATCAATGAATGCGTGACAGTGCAGTAGGATTCATGTCGCGTTGCTGATGTCGTCGCCGTTCAAATACGGATAGAACAGGCGGCCAATCTCGTCACTCAGGCGCGAGAAGTATTCCATCCGGAACGTGTCGTAACTGACATCGGTCGCCGAACGGGGGACCTGAATCGGATACTGGCTGTTCAGATCATGAGAAAAGATTCGATTTCCCTTTCCGTCGGTTTCCATTTCGTAGACGCTGACAATCGCCTCACACCGACCGCGAAACAGGGTGTTGCTGTCACGTTCGTACAGAGAAAAATCGCTGACATCAACGTAGATTACGTAATTGACATCGAATGCCGCACCGACTTCGGCCGCCGTGTCCCAGTCCGGATTCTGAACCATCCAGCCACGCACTTCATCACTCGGGACGACGTCGATTTTGTTCAGGCTCAATTGGTACGCGACCTGCCGCGCAATGATATGGTCGATGTGTTCGCATTCGTATTTCAGTTCGTCCGACGCATAACATACGACCGCTACGCGCGTGTTGCGGTCCGTCAATGATTTCTTTGTGTCCTTTTCGAACAGCGGTTCAATCTGTGGCGGCCCGCCAATCAGATATCCCAGCAGAATAAAATAGTTGCATCCCGGCACGGAAATCAGCAACAGCGCAGCGAATGCGAGTCTGGCAAATAAGCCCCGGCGATACCGGTCACTGATTTGCTCACGTTTGGTGTTGTCAGCAGGCGATCCAGTGAACATAGAACTATTCCAGTTTGATCCGAAAAAATCGAACACTTCAATTCACCGCAGAGACTTACAGATCCACTTCACTCGGCCTGTGGTCGTACAACATTCTGGCCAATTGCGCGGAAATTCGATCGAGGAAGTTTTCGGTAAACATTTCTTCAGACCGGCTTTCACGAGGAACCGGATACGTGGTCGGAAACATCACGCTGAACGAACGTTCAACCGCGACCGATGCCCGCTTTTTGTCTTTATCTTTGCCGCCCATTTTGATGTCTATCATCGATACGCGGCCTTCCGTCTTACCCTGCAGCAGATTAGGGCTGTCGGGGACACCAACTGCAAAGGATTTCAAATCGATGTGCATCACATAATCTGCGTCAAATGCGTCTGCCAACTCTGTAAAATCGCCCCATTCACCATGATCATCGAACCATGTCGCAACATCATCGGCCGGGACAACTTTTACGTGATGCGTGTCGAGAATGCGGGACATCTTGTCCACGATGTCGATCCGGATTCCGGGATACTTCGACAGAATCTGATGACTTGTCGAACACGCAATCAGGATCGACTTCTCGCCCTTCGTCAGATCCGTTCCGGTGTTCTTCCGAAACACAGATTTCATTTTCGGATCGTCGAAAAACAGCTTGCCGGCCATCACACCCAGCGAACAGCCGGGCAGCACCATCGAAGCTGCCAGAATCAACAGGACCAGACGACGTGCGCCGTGTCGCTTTAAGATAAGGCTCAGCAGTTGCACGTCTCAACACTCCATGTACAAATACGGGGAAACCGGATTCAGATCTACTTCCAGAACAATCTGAATACCCAGACCACCACTGAGAACAGTACCCAGATCCCAAAACCGATCAGCATGTCGCGGCCAGGTTCGTGTGTGATCACCAACGTCCCGCGAATACTGACAACAATACTCCAGATCAAAATCAGAATACCGGCACTCGCCAGCGTCAGCCCGGCCGGGTTGGCCTTCATTGAGTTGGCGAATTGCCCTCTCACAAACCAACTGAAGCTGGTGGTCAGCCCGCAATGCGGACAGTTGACTCCGATCAGTGTGCGAAATGTGCAGGGAGGCATTCCCAACTGCTGGTGCGTCCCGAACCCGCGAGGATCCGGTTTGAGCCAGACAGCAATGCCAAAGACCACCACAATTCCGACTCCCAACAGCACCGTCAGAAGACGTTGTGTGCGAGTCAAAGCACGCCGGGATTGCGGGCTGGAATCAGACATTATCGGAAGGGGTATCAGTCGCGGGACTTTCCCGCAAGTGCCATAATGCCGGTAAATCCTGCAGCGAAACGCACTTTGGCAACAACTGCCGATGCAGTGGGTGGAGTCCGTCGTCCTCCATGCAAATCCTGCCGAAGGTACTCTGCCCTCGAATGAATATGCCAAAGAATGTACGTGCTCACTTGAGCATTGCATCGAAATCACTCACGATCCTTGCTGCTGCGACGATGGTGCGCGGCGGTTTAATTTTACGGAGACGGGACGCTACGATGAGTGACGGTGTTTGCCGCTGGGGAATTCTCAGTACCGCTGGAATTGCGAAGAAGAACTGGCATTCAATTGCGAACTCCGGCAATGGCCGCGTCACCGCTGTGGCGAGCCGATCCATTGAGAAGGCTCAGCTGTTTATCGCGGAATGCTGCGCATCGGTTCCGGTTGCAGACCCGGTTGAGGCCGTCGGAAGCTACGCAGCCTTACTGGCACGCAGTGATGTCGATGCCGTCTACATTCCGCTGCCGACCGGGCTGCGGACCGAATGGGTCGTCAAGGCGGCTCAGGC
>JAYUVA010000356.1:0-4952 GCA_043754375.1 Candidatus Kuenenia sp.
AAGTTCTGCGCGAAATCCCGGCTTCGTGCGCAGCGACGCAACGGCATCGGACGGTGCCAGCGGGGGCACTCCATTGGTCTTCGCTGTGTCCACCGCAGCCGCGAATCTCGCATTGAGCTGCACTTCCACGCGGTCCACAATTGATTGTTCAACGCCGGATGCGTATGGCCCAGGGATGTCGTAGTAAACCATTGCGCCTCCGCCTTCGTAGCCGCCTTCACGAAGAATGCGCTCGGATGGAACATAGCCAGGACACGCATTGGCGTAGGCATTCAACCATAACCGCCCGCCGTCCAGCTCGCGCTTCAGTCGCAATGCGTAATCGACCACGACTTCTCCCGGAAGGAAGACCCATGCCAGTTCGTCGCCAAAGGAAATGCTCTGAATCGGATAACTGATCTCCGTCATCAGCGCTTCGCCGTGATCAAGACGAGTCAGTTGGGTTCGAGCATGATGTCCGATCGCGTTTTGCTGCGTCGCCCGTTCTTCCCACTGTTCCCGAGTCGGCAACGGCGCGAGCTCAAGTGTCACACGCTCAATCAGGCACTCCGGAGCCTTGGTCAGGGGTCGAAGTTTTGTCGAAAGCAGACGCTGAACCTCTTCAGCAAGTTCCTGGCCAAGACTGTCCGCAGCGTCCGCACTCGACCCCAGCACTCCACCGCGAGGATTGGAGTCCGCTCCGCATCCGATGGAGATCAAGGCATGGCATCCGGGATTGCGGCGCTGAATATGATCCATGGCATATCCTGCCCAGTCGCCGCTGATCATGTCGTCACTGAGCGTCACACAATGGCAGGCGTAGTTCGTAAATACAGCTCGCAGCCGGCCGTCAGGATCATGCACAGCCAGCAGCGGCAGATCATGATCCACCGGTCCACCCTGCGTCCGGCGATTCATCGCAAACGTCACCTTGCCGATTCCCCACGACAATCGCGCCGGCTTCCTGTCCGCCAGAGCCGCGATCGCTACCTCTTCCAGCTTTGTTTCCAGCTCGGCGGTGTACCGAATAATCGTCTGCCACTGATCGTCGGCAATCGGCTGTCCAAAAAGCGTATTTGCGCAGTTCCGAATCATCGGCCCGCTGTGCGTGTGGGATGCGCAGATCGCCAGGCGACTGCGGTCGATGCCCTTTAACTTTAGCTTTTCAGCCAGGCGTTCCGTCATGTCGTCCGGGATTCCCAGCGTATCGACGGTAATGACAACCACGGTATCACGTTCGTTTGTTTCGACCGCAAGCGCCTGCGCCCGGATTTGCTGCCGAACCCCTGCCGATTCCTTCGTCCGACTACCAAAACCATTCAGACGGATTGGATAGGACGGCGTGATGTCGACCGCAGCAACACCCACGGAGTATGGCATGTGTTCCGGCGGTGCGGCCAGTGTCATCGCAGAAACCACGGATGCGATCAACAGGAAAAACATTCTCATCATCTGCCATAATTCCTTGTCAGCGGTGAATGATCGAGGCGAAAAAGTGTCGCACACTCACTTTCGATCCGAATCCATTCGCACAGCACTTTCACCATGTTTTCTGATTCATCGGAATTATCACGACCGGCCCCCCCTGCGCCAACTGGCCGCCACCAGATGTTCGGTGAAACTGCTTGCATCAGCCAGGACGGAGCGGTATCGTGTTGCACCCCGCAGGGTGTGTCAAACATTCTGTGTGGACCATGAACCCAGACTATTCAAATTCATTGTCACCTGGACGATTTAGATCGAGGCAGTTTTACTAATGAACATCATTCGACCGTTCGCTTCGCGGCTTGGTCGTCGCATGGATCGCCGTGCCGCCGCATCGGGATTCGATCGGCTTCAGACTGCGGAAGTTCTTGAGACCCGTCAATATTTGTCTGCCGACGTCGTGATTCAATGGAACGACATTCTTCTGGACGCCATCCGCACCGACCGCACAGCTCCGCCCATCGCCGCGAGAGACATGGCGATCATGCACACCGCTGTTTTCGACGCCGTCAATTCCATAGATCGGCAATACGCTCCGTACGCGACGATGATTGTCGTACATCCACGAGCGTCAAAAGAGGCTGCCGCTGTCGCTGCGGCGTACCAGACGCTGATCTCAATGTTCCCCGCGCAAAAGGCAAAATTCGATACTCAGTATTTGGCAGCGTTCACTGCGATTCCGGATGGACAGGCTGAGACCGACGGCGAGAATGCGGGCAAGGCCGTTGCGAGCAGGATTCTGGCGTTACGAGCAACTGACGGTTTCTCCGCAATCGTCACGTACACACCAGGTACAGATCCCGGTGACTGGCGTCCAACACCGCCCGCTTTCCAGGCCGCCGTGCTCCCTCAGTGGCCCGCAGTTCAGCCGTGGGCGATGACGAGTGGATCGCAGTTCCGTCCGATCGCTCCGCCGCCCTTGAACAGCGTCGCGTACGCGACGGCGCTGAATGAGGTGAAGTCAATTGGTTCCGCCGCCGGCTCAACACGTACAAATGATCAGACGGACATCGCAAAGTTCTGGGCCAACGGTGCAGGAACTTCAACACCGCCGGGCCATTGGAACCAGGTGGCCCAGATCGTCGCAACGGACCGACACAACTCACTCGAAGAAAACGCGCGCCTGTTTGCGATGCTCAATGTCGGACTTGCGGACGCGGCGATTGCGTGCTGGGACGCGAAGTATGAGTACAATTTCTGGCGACCAGTCACAGCGATCCGGTCCGCCGACACCGACAACAATGCAGCGACGATCGCGGACCAGTCATGGACTTCGCTGTTGGTAACGCCGGCATTTTCGGCGTACACGTCCGGCCACAGTACTTTCAGCGGAACTGCGGCGGCCATCCTGAAGGGCTTCTTCGGGAGAGATCAGATTCATTTCGTGCTGCCGTCAGAAACTGCCGGCGTATCAAGTCGCATCTTCAACAGCTTTTCGCAGGCGGCGGCAGAATCCGGAGTCAGTCGCATCTATGGCGGCATCCATTACAGCTTCGACAACGTCGCCGGACTTGAAGCGGGCGCGAAGCTTGGCCGGTACGTCGTCAATAACTTCCTGAAAAAGGACGCAGGTACGGCGACCGCGACACTGGTCAACGGGGAGCTGTATGTTAACGGGACGTCGCGAGCTGACAACATCCGCATCGTGAACCGCTCAGGTGGCCTGGTGGTGGCGTCCGGAAGTCGTGTCCTCGGTCGCTTCACTCAGTCACTGGTCACGCACATCACGGTTGATGCAGGAGCCGGCAATGATGTTGTGACTCTTGTGAACGTCGATATCAGCAGTGACATCTACGGTGGCCGGGGCAATGACATCCTGATCGGTGGCAATGCGGCCGATCGGATCTGGGGCGAAGACGGATGGGACAGTCTGTTCGGCGGCTCGGGCGACGACACGCTCGACGGAGGCCTCGGCCGTAACGCGTTGTTCGGTGGCTCAGGCACCGACACTTTAAAGGGCATCCGCCATCTCGATCTTCTGTTCGGCGGCAGCATGCTTGACGAGCTTCTCTGGAGCAGTCCCGGATGATCACAGGCAGCAGCGAAGTCGTGGCTTTGTTCTGAACGGCAAATTCAAACGCGATGTCCATCGCGGCGTTGTTCTTCGCTGTGGAATCGATGGGAACGAGTATGTGGTGAAATCGAGGCAGCATGATACACTCAGCGACTCCGATGATATTGAACCCGTGGCGAGTGACATCTGTGGCAGATGAACCATCACTTCCGGTTTTCAGAGTCGTAGTATGCCCGTCCCGAGACCACTCTTATGCAGAATGTCGCCGCCCTGCCCTTGATTTACGAATTCAGCCGGGCCGTTGAACCTCGGTGTCGCATTGTTTCCGGCGAGACGATTCGGGTGGAATCGGAAGATGCCTTGTCGGGTCAGATCCGCCGACCGGGTGATCGTCGCGACAAGACGACAATGCCGTTCAGCAATCCGGTGGCGGGTCCCATTATCGTGGATGGGGCGGAACCCGGTGATGAGCTGGCAGTGACAATCGAGCAGATCGATTCCCGCGATGGTCAGTGCGCGACCTACACCGGTGCACCAAAACAGCTTGCCGAATGGCTGGGAGGTGATGTCCCTCACGGGGCGCATGTCTGCCCGATTCGCGAAGGCCGGATCTTCTGGAAGGACGACATCGCCATTCCTTATCAGCCGATGCTGGGCTGTATCGGCACGGCTCCGGACTGGGGTGTTCCCAACACCGGCCCCGCTGGCCCGCATGGCGGCAATCTCGATCTGGTGGAAGTCTGCCCGGGAAGCACGATCTTTCTGCCCGTCAAAGTGCCTGGAGGATATCTGTACCTTGGAGATGCCCATGCGGCAATGGGGCATGGTGAATTGTCGGCGACCGGCCTGGAGATGGCGGCGTATTCGACAGTGACCGTCCGAAGGATTCCTCGATCCAGCCTCACAGGGCTCCGCATCTCCCATGCGGAGTTCCTGATGTGCATTGCCACTCACGGAACGCTGGAACGGGCCATCGCCGAGGCGTACTCGCGACTGATTCTCTGGATGGAAGCGGATTATGCGTGGAACCGCTGGGATGCGTATGACCTGCTGACTCATGTGGGTCGGTTGTCAATTGGCTATTACGGCAGCGGGACGGTGGGAGCAAAGATCGAAAGGCGGTATGTGGAGCGAAACAGTCGCTGAACGTCTCGCCGACGGCCAAGCCCGGCGTCGGCTTTCCGTTCATCCCGTGTCTTCCGATTCCTTAGATCCTTTCTTTCCAACAACTGCGCATTTTGCACGCATCTTTTCGACCGTTGTTCTTTCGGATTTCGAAATTCGTATTTCGGATTCGCGGCTTGGCCGCGCCAGGAGTCGCACATGCTGTTTGATACACACACCAACCTCATGTGGTACCCGGATCATCTTTCCCACGAATTCGTTGAGTTCGCGTGGGAGGCCAAGCGTGCCAAGATGAAGCTCTCGCCGGACGTCTATTTCGCAGGCAGTGACACTCCGCAGTCCAATGCGT
>JAYUVA010000357.1:0-9611 GCA_043754375.1 Candidatus Kuenenia sp.
CATCGAATGGCCCCGTCGTTAAACTCCGCGCGGCCAGGATTGAGGGACGTGTTGTTGAGTGAGCGGCAAGGCGCTAGCGGTCTGTTGATTTAGTGATGCAAGTAGGGTGTGTGCATCGCTGGCGAAACACATCAGTCCCTCACGCTTTCCCAAAATGGTGCGTTGCGCTAGCGCTGCACGCACCCTACGATTATACCTCACGCGGCCATGAGTGACACGTTTTTGAAAACCTGAAAAGTGACATGTTCGAGGAGCGTTGTCATTTGCTTTCCGCTGCGTTGTTTTTTTGTGCGTTTCATTCGGTTGTTCCCATTCGGTTGTCTCCCTGCGTCGCATGGAATGGACAACCGAATGGGGACAACCGAATGCACAAAATCGCCGGGAACACCGGGGCGGAATACTCGCCAACGGCGTGAACGGCGCGTGTCGATGCTTGAAGACGATGACGCAGATAATGTCCAATTGTGTCATTCCAGCCCGCGCGGTATAGACTCCGCGGGGTCAGGACTGAGTGACGTGTTGTTGAGTGAGCCGCAAGGCGAGCCGCAGATTGTGCATTCGGTCAGCACCGGCGGCTGGTGCCTTGCCGCTCACAAAACCTCAAATCTGACCGTGCGGAGTATGAACTTTCGTCGATCCAGACGGTTTCTACAACCTCGGTCCTGCGATTTCCATGACCAACAGGCCAGTCATTCTTGACATGCCGCAGTCAGTTTGACACCATTCGCGATTCTCATTGCAGACCTCTGCACATTTGTCGAGTTGCTTCACGGTTGAGGCAGATCGATATGGGCTGAACTGTTGGCTTCGGTTTGCGATGAATTCCTGGGTAGTTTTGGACAACGATAGCGTCTGGAAGAAGTGTCATGGCCGTACCAAAGAGAAGGCAGTCAAAGTCTCGTTCGCGGAAGCGTAACAGTCACAATACCATCAAGCCCCGTCAACTCGCCAAATGTACTCAATGCAGCACAATGGCACCGACGCACGTGATTTGCCCAACCTGTGGCTACTACCAGGGACGCACGTTGGTTGAGGTCGAGGAATAAACAGAATGCGGATCGCATTGGATGCGATGGGGGGTGATTTCGCCCCCAGCCCAAATATCGTTGGTGCATTCGAAGCGGTCGAGCGAAATTCTAATCTCGAAATCCTGCTGGTAGGTGATCGCGCACGCCTGGAAGAAGAGATCGCAATCGTCGGTTCACTTCCGGACAGTGTTCGGATTGTGGAATCAGTCGGCGTTGTTGGAATGGAAGAAAAGCCCACCGCCGCGCTGCGTGAAAAGCCCAACTGTTCGATCGCTCGCTGCTGGCAACTGATGGCCGCAGGAGAAGCGGATGCCGTTGTCAGTGCGGGCAACACGGGTGCAGTCGTCGCTGCCGGATTGCGAACTCGACTATTCCTGAAAGGCGTAAAGCGTCCCGGCATCGCCGTGCGGATGCCGACCGTGAAGGGCTCATGTGTCATCATTGATGTGGGAGCAAACCCGGCTGCACGCGCTGAACATCTGGCACAGTACGGGCTCATGGGGGCGGTGTTTGCGCGGGAGCTGCTGGGCATCAAGTCGCCGCGTGTCGGATTGCTGAATATCGGAAGTGAAGAGGGCAAGGGGACGGATTTGTATCGTGAGACGCACGCCTTGCTCGTCAATTCTCCAATCAAAGCAAACTACATCGGCAATGTAGAAGGTCGTGACCTGCATCAAGGCGACGTCGATGTTGTGATTTGTGAAGGCTTCGTAGGCAATGTCGTGCTGAAGGTCAGCGAAGGCATGGCGGAGTTCGTGCTGAAGACTATCGGCGGGTCGTTGATGAAGTCTCTCACGACGGAACGCGATCACGCGATGCAGACGCTCACCAAAGTCACCGAACAATTTCACTATCAGGAGTCCGGCGGAGCTCCGCTGCTCGGAATCGATGGTATTTGTATTATCTGCCACGGCTCCAGCGATCACCGGTCGATCCGCAATGCGCTAAAAATGGCGACAGAAATTGACAATCGTCATATCAATTCGCAGATTACGGAACTCCTCGGTCAGCAGAATCCGTAGTCTGGCAATCGTACTGTGCCGGGTCAGCCAATTCTGTTTGGTGAATTCATGTCAAAAATCGCACTTTTCTTTCCCGGTCAGGGCGCACAGCACGTTGGCATGGGCCGCAAAATCGCCACGCTGTATCCGAAGGCGCTGGAGTTGTACGAACGAGCCGAATCGATTCTTGGATTTGACCTTGCAAAGTTGTGCTTTGAAGGCCCTGCGGAGGAACTTGATTCCACCGTTATCAGTCAGCCTGCGATTTTCGTGACAAGTCTTGCTGCGTTAGAAAAGCTGCGTGCGGATTCACCGGAGATCGTACTTGGATGCGAATTCACGGCGGGCTTGAGTCTCGGTGAATATACGGCATTAGTGTTTGCAAGCGCGATGTCTTTTGAAGACGGCCTGCGTGTGGTGAAGCGTCGCGGCGAAGCGATGCAGGCGGCCGCCGATGCCACACCTTCCGGCATGGTGAGCATTCTGCTGCTCGACCGCGCACAGGTGGAACAAATCTGTGAAGAAGCATCGGGGCACGGTGCCATTCAGATCGCCAACTATTTATGTCCTGGAAATCTTGTTGTCAGCGGTGACAATGCTGCGTGTGAGCGAGCTGCCGAGCTGGCTGTTGCGGCAGGAGGGAAAGCCATCCCGCTTGCCGTAGCAGGTGCGTTTCATACCCACATCATGCGGCCTGCCGATGAGGCGCTGGCTGACGCATTGAACGAGGTGGAAATTCGCACGCCCGAGATTCCGGTTGTTTCGAATGTCGATGCACAGACGCATTCAGATCCCGGGGAAATCCGCCAATTACTCATTCGCCAGGTCGTTAATCCCGTCCGTTGGGAAGACTCCATGAAGCTCATGCTCGGCGAAGGCTGCACTGAATTTTATGAGGTCGGCCCCGGAAAAGTGTTGAAGGGACTGCTCAAACGCATCAGCCGCAAGACGGCCTGCACCACGATTAATGATTCGTTCGACGAGACCGGCGGAATGTGATACACTCCGCGATCAGGAGCCGTTGAGACAGTTCAGGCGGAACGAAGTCGTGCTGCGTTCTGTTTTCGATGATGCCTTGAATTTCATTCGGAGCCTCCGATCGCAAAAAATCAGAACACCTACGCCAAGCGTCAACGGGAACAAGAGAAAAAGCAACGAGCCGACGACAAGCGGGCGAAGCGTGACCGAAAGAACGGCGGCGGCGGCAACACCCCTGCACCGATGCACAGATTCTTTACTCGGCCTGACGACCAGACTCCGGACGAATAAGGACATTGAACCAAGCCGTTCGGCGGGAAATGTGTGCATTGAAGGGACGGCGTTTGCTCGATTCGCTCGTCCCATCCTTCAGGGCAGCAACGCTCCGAAATCTGTACGCCAGTGCGTTGTCACGCATTCATTGATGAGTCGTGTGCCACTAGCTTTGCCAGTGCTTTGACCCATTTGCTGGAAACACTGGCCGAGCCAGTGGCACACCTCGAGACACGACTGACAGACCACTAGTTGGACTGTTCCATTTTGTTCGTAGTCCCGCCTTTAGGCGGAAACTCACCGTGTTAAACCATCAACTTTCAGCCCATTTTCAGGCTAAATCCGGGACTACAAGCGAATCTCGTACAGTCGATCTAGTGCTTTGTCAGGGCTTAGTTTTGGGGTTAAGCGAGTCGCGGAGCGACTCGCCTACTTAGCTCAGTCGCTCCGCGACTGAGATTTTCAGTCTGCAGTGCAACCCCAGTTCCAAGGTTCGACAAAGCACTAGTTCGGTGCAGCCGGGGTCTCTGGCTTTTCGTCTTCCTGGGCGGGCTCGGTTGTCGAATCCGCATCAGACGGAGTTGCTTCTGTGGGCGCTGCTTCTGTTGGTGTAGCACCCGGTTCGCCGTCGGTCTTTGGAGAATCTGTGGCAGCCGGATCCGCAGGAGCAGGGTCTGTTGTCTCAGGATCCGTCCCGGCGTCTTCAAGCGGAGGACGGTCGGCATTTCCGCCTTTTCCGCCACTGCCTGGAGGTCCGCCGCCCATCCCGCCCGGCATCCCGCCCGGCATCCCGCCCATCATTCCGCCCGGCATCACGCCACCAGGAGGACTCATACTCATTCCCATCGGTCCGCCCGGAGGCATTGTTGAAGAAGGGGGAGCATTTGGATCCTTGGGAATAACTGCCGCTTCTCCTTCAGTCGAAGTGGTAAAGCTCAAGGCGATAGGGGGACTGGCATGATCTGCAAAGACGAAGATTTCCGGGTTTTTCTGCCCCATCAATGGACGCAACAGGCTGTACCAATAGTAGTGATGCATGTCTTCAAGGTTACCGGGCTGAACATCGGACTTCGACGGGAACGCAAAAACCATTCCTTCCGCTTCCGCGAATGGCAAGTCCTTAAACTGGTTGTTCTCGGAAACTTTGTTAAAGGAACGCAGAGTCAGAAACTGTCCTAGTCCAGCTCGAAGTTCAATCCCGCAGACAACGAGAACGACGACCAGGAAAACCAGTGAGACGATTGTGCGGGTTCCCGAGACCTTAGGTCCAGTGGGTGACTTGGCAGGCGGAGTTTGGGCCATAAACACTCTCCATTCAGAAATCATGAATTCAGAACAGCCGTGGCCGGAAACAGGATCGGTCCACGAGATCTCAACGATCGCAGACTAAAATACGCTGAATCGCAGCTGTTGTCACCTGATGAACGAATCCGTCTTCCAAAATCTGGCCGCATTTTCGTTCTGACCAGGGCCTTCTGAAACAAATTCGGGCATTGCGTGTCTCGAATCGCCCACAAACTTCAGATCCCCGGCTTGCAAATACGTTGGAGTTACAGCGACAATCAAGTGTCAAACGCCTGCTTGTCGTTGTCCGGAGTTCATTGATGACTGGAACCGTTCTGGAGCGAAGCCTGCGCAATGTGATTGCTCGATTGCAGAAATTGCGAATTCTTCGGCAACAGACCGTCTGCTGGCTGTTGCTGCTGGTGCCGGCGATTGCCGTGACATTATGGTTGCCTTTGTCGCTCGGTTACATCGGCCCGGAATTGCCTGTACTGCTGGGTGCTACAATTGTCGGTACGACATTGTCACGCCTGCTGACGAAGGCCCCATCCGTCAACGATGCCGCGAGACTGGTTGAACAGTCACATCCGGAATTGAACGACGTGGTTCTCACGGCTGTGCAGGTTTTTCAACATCCCGCACAACGATCGTCTGTCCTTTCCGCAATGGCACTGCAGGAAGCCGAACACTTCGCCAGACATCGCGACTGGTCAGGCGCTGTGCCTGGTGGGAAACTGGCGAAGTGGACACTGCTGAGTTTTCTGTCGTTTGTGGTGATGGTGTCGAGCGTCATGGCCGCCAGCCGTTATGGTCGTGATCTGATCAAGCCATCGGGCAGAGCTGCTGCCGGCTCGGAGCAGAAGCAGGCCAAACTGGTGACGGAACTGGTGATTGAACCGGGGGACACCGAAGTCGAACGCGGCTCGGCGCTCACTGTGGTCGCAAGATTTCCAGGCATCGTACCGACTCGCGCCGTACTGGAATTCATCGATGCTCAGAGTATTGCTCGTCAATTGGCGATGACTGAAACTGTCGATGCCGGAGTCTTCGCTGCGCGCATGGAAGAAATATCCAGTCACGGCGTCTATCGAGTGCTCTATGACGATGGCGATGCTCAGTCCATTGAGCCACGGATATCACCTGATTTCAAAGTGGCAACTTATGTGCGACCGAAACTGGAGCAGGCGGATGCAATTGTCACGCCGCCGACATGGTCTGGCCGACCTCCGGAATTGATCGAAGATGTGATGCGGCTGACTGTAACAGAAGGCTCGACGGTTGTCCTGAAGCTTCGACTCAACAAGCCCGTGGCGCTTGCGGAGCTGCATCCGAAAGACGGACCTGCAATTGTTCTGGTGCCAATCCCCGATGATCCGACGATCGTGGAAACCACCATGGTGTTGACCGATAGTCATGCATGGACGTTGCATTTACAGGACTCGGATGGGCGAACGCCGGCGGATGAAGAGCAAATCTCCATCAAGGTCAGTCGCAATCAGCCGGCGCAAGTGAAAGCCACGTTTCCTGGCAAAGATACGAACGTCTCACCGTTGCAGGAGTTTCTGGTCGAGGCCAAAGCGACCGACGATTTTGGCATCGTGAGTTTTGGAGTGCAGTATTCTTTGTCGGGGGGTGAGTTGAAAGATGTGGCCTTGACGCAGGATGAGGGCACTGCCATCGCAAATACATCCATCGCAAATACTGACTCAACCGCTGAGAGCTCAGTCGCGGGTGTTCAGACGCCACTGCGCAACGCGGTCATTTCACACTCAATCGAACTGGAGCCGCTCAATGCGGCCCCGGACGATCTGGTCACATACTCCTTTTGGGCAAGCGACATCGCACCCGACGGCAGCGAACGCCGCAGTTACAGTGATATCATGTTTGCCGAAGTACGACGATTCGAAGAGATTTTTCGCGAGTCGCAGCAGGGCGACCAACAGCAGCAACAACAGAATCAGCAACAACAACAGGAGGGGAGTGCAGTTGATGGAATCCTGAAGTTGCAGAAGGAGATCATCTCCGCTACATGGAATACGATTCGCGCGGAAGCAGAGACACGCAAGGACGGTTCATTTGCAGCAGACGTTGGAGTCATCGCAGAATCTCAGGGTCAAGCGCTTGAGCAGCTGGAAGCAGCCATGGAGGAGCTCGCCGGTGATCCAAAAACGGCAGCATTGGCTGAGAAGGCGAAGTTAGAAATGACGTCCGCTCGACAAAGGCTGGACGACGTTCGCAACGGCACAGAATCAGCACGCCTTCCTGATGCGATATTGATTGAACAATCCATCGTGCAGACACTGCTCAAAATGCGAGCCGCCGAGTTTCCGGTGCGCCAGCAACAACAGGGCGGCGGCGGTGGTGGCAGTGCGTCTCAACAAGAGTTGCAGCAACTGGAACTGGACAACCAGCGAAATCGCTACGAAACCGAACAACAGGCTCAGCAGCAGCTGGAGCAGACTGCACAACAGCGTGAACAGGTCCAGGTCTTAAACCGTCTGAAAGAGCTGGCTCGCCGACAGCAGATGGTGAATGAACGACTGAAGCAGCTTGAGTCCGAACTGCGTGCCGCAACGACCGACAAAGAGCGTGAAGAAATTGAACGAGAACTCAAACGCCTGCGTGATGAACAGCGTGAAATGCTTCGCGACGTCGATGAATTGAGCGAACGAATGGATCAGGCAGCGGATCAGCAGAAACCGGAATCGGCTCAGATGCAGCAACAGATGGAACAGGCTCGCGAAAATGTGCAGCAGGCGTCACACGCGATGGACGAAGGCAAACTTGCAGAAGCAATTTCTGAGGGAACTCGGGCGGAACGGCAATTCGAAGAGTTGAAGGAAGAGTTTCGCAATCAGACGTCGTCAAAGTTTGATGAGGCCGTGCGGGACCTGAGAGATCAAGCTCGGGACCTGAGTGAGCAGCAGGAAAAGCTCGCTCGCCAATTCGCGGGCATTGAACCGGCAGACGCAGCGGGCGATGTACAGAAGAAACAGCCATCACTGCGAGCAGATCGCGATCGCGAACAATTGCAAAAGGATGTTGGCGAGCAGCGGGACCGACTGGAGCGCGTTGTCGAACAAACAAAACAGATGGTCGAGCAAGCCGAAGAAAGCGAACCGTTGCTGTCGAACAAGTTGTACGACACGCTTCGTGATTTGAAGGACGCCAAGCCGGACGAGGCATTGCAGGCGACTGAGTTGCTCACCAGTCGAGGCATGTGGTCGCAGTCGCAGCAGGCCGAACAGGTGGCACGCAAGGGAATTGATCAACTGAGGGAAGGGATTGAACGGGCAGCAGATTCCGTCCTCGGCAGTGAAGTGGAATCATTGCGTCGCGCGCAGTCGCAGCTGCAGGATGCGACAGAACAACTTGCCAGCGAAGTGCAGAATGCCACCAGTGAAAATCAACAACCGAAGTCAGGCGAGCGGCAGGGCGTCAGCCCTCCGAGTGTTGAAGATCAAAATCCGGGCGAAGGCAAACAGCCGGGCGAAGGGCAACAACCGGGCGAAGGCAAAGAACCAGGCGAGGGTCAACAACCGGGTGGTTCACGTGGTGGCCAACAGCAATCATCATCACTTCTTGGCGGCGGACGAGAAAGCAATAATGGTCGCGCCGCCGACAACGGCTCCCGTCCATTGACGGGCAACGAATTCACGGAGTGGTCCGATCAGCTTCGCGATATCGAAGAGATGCTCGATGAACCGGAACTGCGCAATCGAGTTGCTCAGGTCCGTGACAGGGCCCGAGCGATGCGTGCTGAATTCAAGCGGCACGGCGAAGAGCCTCAATGGGATCTGGTAAAATCACAATTGCTGGGCGAGATGCAGTTGCTTCAGCAACGCATCAGTCAGGAACTGGCAAAACGCGATTCCGATCGTGCGATGGTACCGATCGACCGCGACCCCGTGCCGGAAGAGTTTGATACACTCGTACAGAAGTACTATGAGCTCCTGGGACGCGAACGGGATAAATGATGACCGCGACAGCCGACTTGATGAATCCCAGCATCGTGATGGCGATCCGTTCGCTGGAAATGCGTGCGAAGCTGGTTGTGGATGGATTTCGAACGGGTCAGAACAAAAGCCCTCGGCACGGATTTTCCGTCGAGTTTTCTGAATACCGTCCATACACCCAGGGTGACGATCCCCGATTCCTCGACTGGAAGCTCTACGCACGCACTGATCGCAGCTATATTCGATTGTTTGAAGACGAGACAAATCTGCGATGCTACATCGCTTTGGACATCAGCCGTTCCATGTCATTTGCCTCGGGAGATTATTCAAAACACGACTACGCACGCACGATGGCCGCATCGCTCGCATGGCTGCTCAATCGCCAGGGTGACGCTGTGGGACTGACATTGTTTGATGAACATGTTCAGTCTGTTGTTCCGGCACGTTATCGTCCGGGACAATTACGCAGGCTGTTCATCACGCTTGAACAGCCACCAACCGGGACAGACACGCAACCCGCTATCGCCATGGAAGACCTGGCACAGCGACTTCGCAAACGCGGCCTTGTTGTGTTAATTTCTGACCTGCTGGCACCCATTGATCAGATCACGGATGGCCTGCAGTTACTGCGAGGATGTCTTCACGATCTGGTGGTTTTTCAGGTGCTGGATCCAGCGGAAAAGCTGCTGTCGTTTGACGGGCCAAAGTTATTTGAAGATCTGGAGAGCGGTCAGAAAATTTACAGCGACCCGGAAACCGTGCGGTCTGCGTACCTGCAGAAACTGTCCGCGCACAATCGAGCAGTCCAGTACGCCTGTGAATCCGTCGGTGCGGCATTTCGTCAGGTCACGACTGATGAACCGCTGGAACTGGCCCTTGCCGAATTCCTGCAAGCCCGTCGTCAGCGACGTTCTTAGACAGGAGTGGCATATCCGAAAGGTTTTGCCGCAACGCGGCAGCATGTGAAAGCCTGGGGCATCGCCCTTGTCATTACCCACATTTTCTCTGAAGCATCGGCCGTTTTCGTTTAACCCGAGCCAACGGCGAGGATTCCACCGGGGCAGTGCGTGGCAACGCCGCGAAAGGTTTTT